>JAVLUO010000002.1 GCA_031628995.1 Bacillota bacterium LX-D
AGTACATTAATTCTATTGAACCGCCGTATACCGAACGGTACGTACGGTGGTGTGAGAGGACGCTGAATTAATTAATTATTCAGCTCCTACTCGATTCTACTTCATGTTCAAATCCCCAAAATTTTATCACGGCTTGTGGAGGTAATCCACTTTGCACATTTAGTAGCATGTAGGAATATACTACCAAAGAATATTCTTGTTATTAATTTTAAAAAAAATATAGGTTAAAGTTCTAAAGCAGCCTCTGTAGACATAAGTTTAGATTTATAGTGGTCTTCTTGCCTCTTAGCTTCTGTACTAGAAAAATCCTTTCTTGGGCATAATTCTGATAAGAATACTATTGAAAGTTAATTAAAAACATAACTGTCAGCTGCCAGGTATAATTTGGCTGCTGTTTTTAGGTTCCGGTGCTATATTATGGAATAAAAAATTACATTTTTTTATTTAATCAAAAGGAATTATTTGGAAAAAATAGTAATATATTAAAGAAGCTAATTTGCCGTAGAAAAAAATACAAGAAAAGTAGGAATAGGAATGGATTATTTGACACATAACGACTACGATTTATATTTATTTCACGAAGGAACCCATTGTTTTAGTTATAAAATTCTAGGAGCTCATTTAATAGAACAAGATGGGGAAATGGGTGTTCGGTTTTCGGTTTGGGCTCCTAACGCTAGGGAAGTAAGGGTAGTTGGTAATTTTAACAATTGGAATGGCGTCAAACACTGCATGCAAAGGGTAAATAATACTGGACTATGGTCGATTTTTATTCCTGGTCTGGGCCAAGGTGAAATTTACAAGTATGAAATTCATACTCAGTACGGGCAGGTTTTACTCAAAGCAGATCCTTATGCTTTTTTTGCAGAGTGCAGGCCAAATACAGCTTCAATTGTTTATGAGTTAAATAATTATAAATGGCAAGATCAAGAGTGGCAAGAAAAGAAAGCCCCAAAAATATATAACCAACCGATGCTGATTTATGAGGTCCATCTTGGGTCTTGGAAATATAAGGATGGAAAACCACTAACATATCGGGAGTTAGCACAGGATTTGGTTAATTATGCTGTAGATTTAGGTTATACCCACTTGGAGCTTTTGCCTGTAGCAGAACATCCTTATGATGGCTCTTGGGGGTACCAAGCTACAGGTTATTTTGCTGTTACCAGCCGTTATGGGAAGCCAGAAGATTTCATGTATTTTGTGGACTGTTGTCACCAAAGAGGACTAGGTGTAATTATCGATTGGGTCCCAGGACATTTTTGTAAAGATGCTCATGGTTTATATAACTTTGATGGAACTAATTTGTATACATACCAGGAAACATGGCGCAGTGAAAATTGGGGTTGGGGTACCCAAAATTTTGATTTGGGCAGGCCGGAAGTCAGAAGTTTTCTGCTTTCAAATGCTATCTTTTGGCTGCAGGAATACCATATCGATGGAATCAGAGTAGACGCAGTAGCAAGTATGTTGTACTTGGATTACGACAAAAAACATGGTGAGTGGAGACCCAACAAATATGGCGGAAAAGAAAATTTGGAAGCAGTAGATTTTTTACAAAAACTAAATGCAACTGTTTTTAAATTTTTCCCCCATACTTTGATGATTGCTGAGGAATCCACAGCTTGGCCAATGGTTACTTGGCCCGCTTATGCAGGCGGCCTTGGTTTTAATTACAAATGGAATATGGGCTGGATGAACGATGTGCTGCGCTATATGGAAATGGATCCTATTTACCGCAAGTGGCATCACAATTTACTTACTTTTTCATTTATGTATGCTTTTTCGGAAAATTTTATCCTGCCGTTGTCTCATGATGAGGTTGTGCATGGGAAAAAATCTTTGCTAGATAAAATGCCAGGAGATTATTGGCAAAAATTTGCTAATTTAAGGTTGTTTTATGGCTACATGTTGGCACACCCAGGTAAGAAACTCCTGTTTATGGGCGCAGAATTTGGTCAGTTTATAGAATGGAATTACCAACAAAGCCTAGACTGGCATCTCTTAGACTATGAAATGCACTGGAAGTTAAAAAAATATATGCAAAGTATAAATAATTTTTATAAGCAAGAAAAAAGCTTTTGGGATTTAGATCACAGTTGGGAAGGCTTTGAATGGATTGATCCCCATGATTACTCCCAAAGTGTAATTACATTTATGCGCAAGGGACAGAAGGAAAATGAATTTATCATTGTCCTCTGTAATTTTACACCGGAGGTTAGATGGGTCTATCGCATTGGAGTGCCTAAGCCTGGCGAATATCAAGAAGTATTTAACAGCGATAAAGTAGAATTCGGAGGTTCCGGGCAAACTAATTCTCAGTTGTTAGAAACTGAAAATTTTCCTTGGCACAATCAACCCTACAGCTTGGAATTAAAGATTCCGCCTTTAGCGGTTATATTTTTAAAGCTTGTTAAGGAAAAAGTACATACAGATTGAGTATTTTATTTTGGCAAGAAAGCGCAAGGGGGAGACGAAATGACAAGAAAAAAAGAATGTGTGGCTATGGTTTTAGCCGGTGGCCAAGGAAGTAGGCTGGGTGTTTTAACAAAGAATTTAGCTAAGCCCGCTGTACCTTTTGGAGGTAAATATAGGATTATCGATTTCACCTTAAGCAACTGTACCAATTCAGGAATTGATACTGTAGGTGTTCTTACTCAGTACCAGCCTTTAACTTTAAATTCATATATAGGTATTGGCAGTGCCTGGGATTTAGATAGAAGAAATGGAGGGGTAACTGTTTTACCGCCTTATGTTAAGCAAAAAGGCGGAGAATGGTATAAGGGAACTGCTAACGCCATTTATCAGAATATGAACTTTATTGCTCAATACAATCCAGAGTATTTATTGGTTCTCTCTGGAGACCATATTTATAAAATGGATTACTCTAAGTTAATTGAATATCATAAGTTAAAAAAAGCCGCAGCAACTATTGCTGTTATACCAGTTTCTTGGCAAGATGCCCATAACTTTGGCGTTATGGAGACAGATTCAGGAGGTAGAATCATAAACTTTGAGGAAAAACCAGAATGCCCCAAAAGCAATTTAGCTTCTATGGGCGTATATGTTTTTAACTGGAAAACATTAAAAAAATATTTAATTGAAGACGAAAAAGATCCCAATTCATTTAATGATTTTGGCAAAAATGTTATTCCTTTAATGCTTAAATCCCAGGAAAAAATGTATGCTTATGCTTTTCAAGGTTACTGGAAGGATGTTGGTACTATTGAAAGTTATTGGCAGGCTAACATGGATTTGTTGAGTCCTGCGCCTCAATTGAAGCTTAACGATCCTTCCTGGAAAATATACTCTGTTAATCCAGTGTTGCCACCTCAACATATTGCCTCAACTGCTAAAGTGAGTAACTGCTTGATTAGCGAAGGATGTGTAGTCTGGGGTGAGATAACAAATTCAATTTTATTTCCTGGTGTTTACGTTGGAAAGGGAACTGTTCTAGACAATGTAATAATTATGCCCAATGTTAAGATTGGAGAAAACATTATCTTAAAAAATGCAATTGTAGGTGAAGGCACAGTCATTGGCGACGGCTGCCTAATTGACGAAAACAGCCCAGGTGCTCATTTAGTTTGCTCAAGAGAAAAAAATATTTTGGTAATTGAAGAACAGAGTAGATTATACAGCTTAGCATCTGCTGTAGATGAAACCAAACTTCCTGTAGCTTAACATTGTAGGAAATAACTTTAAAGTGGAAATGAATTTAGCTGTTCCGCTTGGATGGATGAAGGGTGAGATAATGCTAAAAGTACTTTTTGCAGCATCAGAAGGGGTACCTTTTGCCCAAACTGGGGGGCTGGCAGATGTAATTGGTTCTTTGCCCAAAGAGCTCCTAAAACTAGGCGTAGATGTTCGCATAATTATGCCTAAATATGGCATAATACCCTCGGTTTACAAAGATCAATTTCAAAAGTTGGCAACCTTTACTGTCCCGTTAGCCTGGCGGAAACAGTATGGTGGTTTAGAAAAATATGAATATGCAGGATTAACTTTTTATTTTATAGACAATGAATATTATTTTAAACGGGGTGGCTTATACGGCTACGGCGATGAAGGCGAACGCTATGCTTATTTTAGCCGTGCCGTCCTGGAAGCTTTGCCCCATTTAGATTTTAAACCAGATATTTTACACTGCCATGATTGGCAAACTGCTTTAATTTGTTTTTTTCTCAAGACTCTGTACCATAACATTCCCTTCTACCAGAACCTGAAAACTCTTTTTACTATTCACAACTTAAAATATCAAGGAGTTTGTCCCAAGGTTGTTTTAACAGATATCCTTGGGGTTGGGTGGGAATATTTCACAAAGGATTCTTTAGAATTTTACGATCAGGTAAATTTTCTTAAAGGTGGTTTAGGCTACGCTGATTTAATTACAACTGTTAGCAAAACCTATGCTGAGGAAATAAAAACAGCTTATTATGGGGAGCAGTTAGATGGACTGTTGCGGCAAAAGAGTGATAAATTAACAGGTATTATTAATGGCATTGATTATACTAACTTCGACCCAGCAATGGACGAGAATTTGTCAGTTCCTTACTCTTGGCAAAATTGTACTTTAAAACAACAGAATAAAAAATTTTTGCAAGAAAAATTAAATTTGCCTGTAAGAGATGTACCTCTTATAGCTATAATTGCTCGTTTAGTGAGTCAAAAAGGTTTAGATTTAATTGCTTGTGTTTTAAATGAAATCTTAGCTCAGGATGTGCAGCTAGTAATTTTAGGTACAGGTGAGTATAAATACGAAGAACTCTTTCGCTGGGCAGCACAGCACTATCCTAGCAAGGTTTCAGCCCAGATCACTTTTAATAATTCTTTAGCCCGGCAAATTTACGCCGGTTCGGACCTGTTTTTAATGCCTTCTTTATTTGAACCTTGTGGTTTGGGACAGATGATTGCTTTACGGTATGGCAGTCTGCCCATTGTCAGGGAAACAGGTGGTTTAAAAGACACGGTACGCCCTTTTAATGAATTTACAGGGGAAGGCAATGGATTCAGCTTTACCAATTATAATGCCCATGACATGCTGTACACAATAGAGAGGGCTCTTTCCTTTTACTACAACAAGGACCTATGGTGTCAGTTAGTGCAAAACGCCATGCAAACAGACTGCAGTTGGCAGCGGCCTGCCCAAGAATATCTTAAATTATATAATCTTGCAACTCTAGCTTAAGAATGAGGTTGATTGGAATGAACAAAATCCATATTTTTCACAATTCCCACGATGCCTTTTATCGGTTGCCTTTTGGAGCTGTACCTTGTGAAACTAAAATACTATTACAAATTGAGGTTACATCTGTTGAAACAATTAACAATGTGTATTTACGTGTATGGAAAAGTTTAGAGGCCCAAGAAGAAAAAATACCAATGGTACTTGCCAAAGAGTCAGGTCAGAAAAAAATTTATCAAGCACAGGTAACTGCCCCTCCTAAGCCAAATGTATTATGGTATTATTTTATGTTAAATGTTGGAGATAGGACTTATTATTACGGAAATAATGTTTTTAAAAGAGGGGGTATTGGTCAAATTTGGCAAACAACTTCCTTGCCATCTTATCAAATTACTGTTTATAAAAAAGATTTTACAGTTCCCCAGTGGTTTAAAGAAGGGATTATGTACCAAATTTTTGTAGACCGTTTTTATAATGGGGGGGAAGATGGAAAATTTTTAGATTGCAAAAAAAATTCTTATTTCCACAGTCATTGGGATGAAACACCCTTTTATATGTTTCACCCTTATACAGGCAAAGTTATTGGATTTGATTATTTTGGCGGCAATTTACAAGGAATTAGCCAAAAATTATCTTATTTGAAAGAGCTTAATATTAATACTATTTATTTAAATCCTATTTTTGAAGCAGCCAGCAACCATAAATATGATACAGGAGATTATAAAAAAGTCGACTCCATGTATGGCACGGAGAAAACATTACATGCTCTTTGTACAGAGGCGAAGAAACTAGGCATTAATTTAATTTTAGATGGAGTTTTTAGCCACACAGGCAGCGACAGCATTTATTTTAATAAAGAAGGAAGCTACCCTAGTGTAGGAGCATATCAATCCCCTAATTCCATTTATTTTTCCTGGTATCGTTTTGGAAAATACCCTACCGAATACGAATGCTGGTGGAATGTAGATACTCTTCCTAATGTGAATGAATTAGAGCCTTCCTATTTAGAATATATTATTACTGGTGAGGATAGTGTTTTAAAGCATTGGATGCGCCAAGGCGTTAAAGGTTGGCGCTTAGACGTAGCAGATGAGTTGCCTGATGAGTTTATCCAAATTTTTCGTAAAACCTTAAAGGAAATAGATAAAAATGCTATTCTGATAGGTGAGGTTTGGGAAGATGCCTCAAATAAAATAAGCTATGATCGGCTGCGGCAATACCTCTGGGGTGATGAGTTAGATTCTATAATGAATTATCCCTTTCGTAATATTACTATAGACTTTGCATTGGGGAGGAAGGACGCTACCAGTACTCACTTAGCTTTAATGCAGCTTTACGAGAATTATCCCTTAGAACATTTTTATGCCAACATGAATTTGTTGGGAGGCCATGATGTTGCCAGGATTTTAACAGTTTTAGGGGAAGCACCTCCTGAACATACTCTATCAAAAGCGGAAAAAGCTAACTATAAACTGCCACCGGAAAAGCATCAATTGGCGGTAAAAAGGTTAAAGTTATTAACACTTTGGCAAATGACTTTTCCAGGTATACCTTGTATTTATTATGGCGATGAAGCTGGTTTAGAAGGGTATTCAGATCCTTTTAATAGAGCTCCATATCCGTGGGGTAAAGAAAACTATGAACTTTTAAATTGGTATAAACAAATTACGACACTACGCAGTAAAAATGATGCACTTAAAACAGGAAAGTGGATTTGCTGTATTGCCCAAGGTGATATTTATGGTTATTTGCGCACAATCGAGGAAGGAAAAGATGTTTTTGGCCAAAAAAAACAGAACCAGACTTTTTTAGTGTTGTTTAATAGAAATACGGAACAAAAGATTAATGTAAAAATAGATGTAAGCCAATGGTGCTCAGGTAAGTTAAGAGATGTACTTAAGTATGAAATTTATAAACCTATCAACGGTTCTTTAGATATTACCCTTGCTCCCCTAGAAGGCAAGCTTTTATTAGAAGAGGCCGAAGTATGATCTTAGAAAGAGGGGCCGGTGTTTTACTACATCCTACATCTTTACCGGGCAAATGGGGAATGGGTGAGTTAGGCAGTGAAGCTGTTGCCTTTCTAGATTTTCTGCAGAAGAGCAAGCAAAAATATTGGCAGATTTTGCCTTTAAATACTGTGGGAGAATACTTTTCCCCATATCAATGCTATTCGGCTTTTGCTGGCAATCATTTATTAATTTCTCTCGAAAAACTAGTTCAACAGGGGCTTTTGGCAAAAGACGATCTAGCAGTGGAGAATGTTTTTGACACTAAAAAAATTGATTATAATAGGGTAAGATCTTTTAGAGAAAAATTGCTAAAAAAAGCATTTGCCCAATTTCGTTTGCAGCCAAAAGATCAATTTTATTGGCAGTTTGTTCAAGAAAATTGCTACTGGCTGCGGGACTATTGCTTTTTTATGGCTTTAAAAGAGTACTTTCAAGATGCTCCTTGGAACAAATGGGATCAAAAAATTGCTTTTAGAGAAGAAAAGGCTTTAGCATATTACCGAAAGCTCCTTGCTGCAGAAATTGAATACCACCAGTTTTTACAGTTTGTTTTTTTTCAACAGTGGCTGGAGGTTAAAAATTATGCTGGAAAACTGGGCATAAAAATTATTGGGGATTTACCTATTTTCGTTGCCCATAACAGCAGCGATGTTTGGGCTCATACCCAACTATTTAAATTAGATGCCCTAGGCAATCCTGAAAAGGTAGCAGGTGTGCCTCCCGATTATTTTTCCCCTACAGGCCAGCTGTGGGGTAGCCCTGTTTATAATTGGAGTGAGATGGAAAAAGATACATACCGATGGTGGCAGGAAAGGTTTAAGTTTTTATTAAAATTAGTAGATATTTTGCGAATTGACCACTTTAGAGGTTTTGAAGCTTATTGGGAAATACCAGGGAGTGCTAAGACTGCAGCCGAAGGAGAGTGGGTCAAAGGTCCCGAATCTAAGTTTTTTGCTGCTGTGGAAAGAAGTTTAGGCCCTCTTCCTGCCATAGCAGAGGACTTAGGCTTTATTACCCGTAAAGTAATAGAGTTAAAAGATCAATTTTCTTATCCAGGCATGAAAGTACTGCAATTTATACTAGGGGCTGGGGAAGAAGCTGATTATAATTTTGCTAATTACGATAAAAATAGTGTTATTTATACAGGAACCCATGATAATGACACAACCCTAGGCTGGTATGAAAAAGTTATTAAAGAAAATCCTATGCTTAAACAGCTTTTTAAAAAATATTTACAGCTAGACTCTAGGACACCTAAAGAAGAAAAGGTTTGGCAATTTATTAAATTTGCCTATGAAACTAAGTCTCAAGTAGCAATTATTCCTTTACAAGATATTCTTTCTTTAGGCAGCGAAGCTAGAATGAACTATCCTGGTACTACTAAGGGCAATTGGCAGTGGAGATTTGCCAAAGGAGACTTAACAAAAGAAATTGAGAAAAAATTAAGTTCTTTAGTCAAAATATGTGCACGCTAAGGCAATTTTATTATTGCGAAAGATAGATAATTGTGCTATTTTAACTTAATAAGGAAGCTGAATTATGGAAAAATTTTGACTTAGGCAGGGAAGTCAAGTAAATTGATTTTCCATTTTTATTTATGTTCTAAGTTTTAATTAGACAAGACCAAGAGGTGACGATATGTCCAGCGTTCTTGTATTAACTATCATAATATTTATAGGCACTTATGGACTGATTATTTCTGAAAAAATTCATCGTAGTATTGTTGCTATGTCTGGAAGTCTATTAATTTTATTTTTAGGCATTCTTAATTTTAAAGAGGCTAAGGAATACATCGACCTTAATACCATAGGGCTTTTAATCGGTATGATGATTATTGTCGGTGTTGCTAAAAAGACAGGTATATTTGAATATTTAGCTGTACAAGCAGTACGCTGGGCCAAGGGTAGGCCGGTTAAAATCTTGCTTGCTTTATCTGTTATTACAGCTGCTATCTCAGCTTTAATGGATAACGTAACTACAGTACTTTTAATTGTACCTGTTACGATTTCAATTACCCAGTCCTTACGGCTGAATCCTTTTCCTTTTTTAATTTCGGAAGTGTTAGCTTCAAATATTGGTGGCACAGCTACATTAATCGGAGATCCTCCCAACATCATGATTGGTAGTGCAGTTCCCCACTTGAGCTATCTAGACTTTGCAGTAAACCTGGGGCCGGTTTGTGTTGTAATTTTAGTTGTCACTGCTTGGCTAATTAGCCTTATTTACCGCAAAGAATTAGTTTTTAATGCTGAATTGTCTAGGAGCTTTATGCAGCAAGCTCCTAATGAACAGATTAAAGACTATTCACTAATGAAAAAATGTTTATTAGTCTTTAGTATAGTTGTCATAGCTTTTTTACTTCACCAGTTTTTACACTGGGAATCTTCGATTATAGCTTTAGCTGGAGCTTTTTTATTACTGATGATTGCCAGGGAAGATCCTGAAGAAATTTTATTAACTATAGAATGGCCTACAATCTTTTTCTTCATTGGTCTTTTTATTTTGGTGGGTGCTTTGGAAAAAGTAGGCGTAATTCATGCCTTAGCCGTAGGAGCTTTAGATTTAACAGGGGGAAATTTAGTAAGCACAGCTTTGTTAATTCTTTGGCTATCGGCTATTGTATCTTCTTTTTTAGACAATATTCCCTTTGTGGCTACAATGATCCCCTTAATTAAAACCCTTGGAGAATTAGGCGGTATTTCTAATCTCGATCCTTTATGGTGGTCTTTAGCTTTAGGAGCATGTTTAGGTGGCAATGGAACATTGATTGGTGCTTCCGTCAATGTAATTGTTGCTGGGATAGCTGAAAAAAACGGGATTCCAATTTCCTTTATGCGGTTTACTAAAGTGGGCTTTCCTTTAATGATAATTTCAATTATAATTGCTACGATTTATGTGTACCTAAGATATTTAATTTAACTAAAACAATAAGCAGGCAATTTGGCATAATAAAAACACCAAATTGCCTGTTGAAGTTTAAGCAAATTTAGGTTAGATTTATCCATTTAATTAAAGGAAGTTCAAAGGGATGAGCGAAATTAATTGAATTAGGACGAATACGTAGTGCATAACCTGATGTTCCCGAAGTTAAATTAATGCTACCTTTGTACAGAAATAGTTGAGGCTCCATTTCCTGGACAGAGTTCATGGGAATTAATTGAGGGTTTTCTAGGGACTGATTTTGCACCTTTCCATAAAGAATTTCCACAATAACTTCCTGGGGTTTGAGCTGGCCAAGCTTAACTGGGACTGTCAATTCTAGTTTTTTCCCTGCTGCAAGCAAGTCTGTAGTGTTAACCTGCACTTTTAAGGATTCTATATTTGCCCAATTGGCCAGGAGCCTTTCCTTAAATTGCTGCTGCTCTTTGGCTTTAAGGAAATTATTGGCTGTAAATTCCTTTTCCCTTTGAGCCGCTTTTAAGTAATAATGTGTATAATATTCTTTTACCATGCGCAGAGTACTAAAATACCAAGGGATGGTAGCTAAACAGTTTTTCATTAGATTAATCCATCCTATAGGCAGACCATTAATCCTTTCGTAATAACTGGGAATAATATTTTGCTCTAGTAACTCAAATAAGGAAGAAACGTCTTCCTGATCCTGTAAATCCTCGGAAGGATATAATTTAGCTATACCTATGCCAAAACCATTTTGACCATTGTATGCTTCAGGCCACCAGCCGTCTAAGGTACTGCAATTAATTACTCCATTTACGGCTGCTTTCTGACCGCTGGTACCGCTGGCTTCCAAAGGATATCTGGGAGTGTTTAATAAAACGTCTGCTCCTTGAACTAAATGGCGTGCTAAATTTATATCGTAGTTTTCCAAAAAAAGAATTTTCCCTTGAAATCTTGGGTCTTTTTCCAAATCGCATAATTGTTTTATCATCTGTTGGCCCGGCCTATCTTCAGGATGTGCTTTCCCGGCAAACATGATAACGACAGGTTGCTGAGGATTATTAACTAATTTAGCCAAGCGTTCCTTATCCCTTAATAAAAGAGTAGCTCTTTTATAAGTTGCAAAACGTCGGGCAAAGCAAATTAGCAATGTATCCTTTTTTAGATAAGCTGTATACCTCTTGCCTACCTCTGCTGTCTCAAAATTGCGATTTAAACGGTTCAAAATATTTTCACGGGCAAAGGCCAGCAGTTTTTCTTTGAGTAGAAGATGTGCTTGCCATAATTCTTCATCTGGTATGTCGTAAACTTTTCTCCACTGTTTTGCTTGGGTAATATTTTTAATCCAGTCACTGCCCAAATGTTTTTGAAATAGCTGCTGCATTTCTGTGGCTGTCCAGGATGTTGTATGAATTCCGTTGGTAATATAGTGGATGGGCATTTCCGAAAAGGGAATGTCTGCATACAAATCGGCAAAGATTTTTTTGGTGCTTTGACAGTGTATTTTACTAACTCCATTGACAAAACTTGAATAGTTAAGGGCCAATTTGCTCATATTGAAACCATTTCTTTGGCTGTCCCAACAAAGTGAAATTAAACTATCACGATTGATTCCTATTTTCTCATAAAGGTGACCAAAATAGTGATCAATCATTTCTACGTTAAAAACATCATGTCCAGCTGGAACAGGGGTATGAGTTGTAAAAATAGTATTGGCCTTAACGACCTCGCAGGCTGTAGGAAAGTCCAGCCCTTTTTGTACAAGTTCCCTAATTCTTTGGACAATTACAAAAGCGGCATGGCCTTCATTTATGTGCCAAACATTAGGTGAAATATTCAGGGCCCGTAAAGCTTTAACACCACCGAACCCGAGAATTATTTCTTGAGATAGACGGATAGACTGATCTCCAATATATAGTTTGGAAGTAAGCAAACGGTCATGGGGACTATTTAAAGCTAAGTCTGTGTCCAAATAATAGTTTTTAATACGCCCAATATTTTGTTCCCATACTTTAACGTAGACAAGCCTTTCGGGAAATTCTAGAGTAATAATTACTTCCTGGCCGTTAGGGAGGCAAGCAGGTTTAATTGGCATTTGGCTAGGATCAAGGGAGGAATTATGTACCTCCTGCCAGCCTTCCCCATTGATTTGCTGGCAAAAGTAGCCTTGCTTATAAAGAATGCCAACGCCAACTAAAGGAATGCCTAAGTCGCTGGCTGCCTTACAATGATCCCCGGCTAAGAGTCCTAAACCTCCGCTGTAAATAGGAGTTGATTCATGTATGCCAAATTCTGCAGAAAAGTAAGCAATTAAATCTTCATGGCCCGGATAATTTTTTTCATACCAGGTGCTGCCTTGCAAATATGTAGCAAAATCAAGCATAACTTTGTCGTACATATTTAAAAAAACTTGGTCATTACTTGCTGATTGAAGTTTTTCTTGCTTAATATTTAATAAAAATTCTACTGGATTATTGTCAGCCTGCTTCCATAAATCAACGTCTAGATAAGCAAAGAGGGCTTGGGTTTCCGGATGCCAGCTGAACCAAAGATTATAGGCAAGTTTACTGAGCCCGGATATTCTTTTAGGGATTTCAGGCAGTAGAGAAATAGTGCGAAAAGGGTACATCGGACACCTCCTAGGAAAATAAATATGTGCTTAACTCTTTATGCATTTTACGTTAATACTTTTCAGAATATGACCCAGATTACTTGACAAAAAAAAATAATAAGTTTAAATTAGTAAGTAATGACTACTATTGGAAAATGGGAAAGGAGTATTTATGAACACTTTAATTAAAAGGTCTAAGGCAGCTGTTCTGCTGGTTATACTTATGGTAAGCATTTTGACCACGGGTTGTGGCAAAGAAAATGCTCAAGTGTCAAGCGACCACCCGAAAAAAACAATTGTTACCTCTTTTTATCCTATGTATATTATGGCTTTAAATATTACCGAGGGTGTTTCTGACGTAGAAGTAGTTAACCTTACTAAGCCTATAACCGGCTGCCTCCATGATTACCAATTAACTCCCCAAGATGTAAAAACATTGGAAAATTCGAAGATTTTCATAGTTAATGGAGCAGGAATGGAATCTTTTTTAGACGAAGTAATTAAGCAGTTGCCAAACCTTAAAATTATTGAAGCCAGTAAGAATATTCCTCTAATTAAAAATCAGGATGGTAGTACAAATCCCCACGTTTGGGTAAGCATTAGCAATTATATCCAGGAGGTTAAAAATATCGAGGAACAGCTTGCTGTACAAGATCCCGATAATCAAGAAAAATATCAATCCAATACGGAGAAATACGTCCAAAAACTTGAAGCACTACGTTCCAAAATGCATCGAGAATTAAAAAGCGTTGCTGGTCGGGACATAATTACTTTTCATGAAGCATTTCCTTACTTTGCTAGAGAGTTTGGCTTGAAGATTGGTGCGGTTATTGAGAGGGAACCTGGGTCCGAGCCTAGCGCTAAAGAAATAGCAGAAACTATTAAACTTGTTAAAAAGAAAAATATACAGGCGCTTTTTGCAGAACCCCAATACCCAGATAGTGCTGCTCAAACTATTGCCAGAGAAACTCAAGCTAAAGTTTATATTCTCGACCCCAGTGTGACAGGGGATCAGTCGGCAGATAGCTATTTGCGAATTATGGAAGAAAATTTACGAACCTTAAAAGAGGCTTTAGTACGTGATGGAAACCAAACATAAATCGGGGTTAGTTAATGTAACTTGCGGCGGCTTATGTTGTACAAAAATACGGGACATACAAGTTACTCGGGGAAAAACTACAATACTACATGATGTAAATCTGCATATTCACTGTGGAGAATTAACAGCTCTTATTGGCCCCAACGGGGCAGGCAAGAGTACTTTGCTGAAAGCAATTTTGGGTGAAATTCCTCATCAAGGGAAGGTAGACTTTGTTTCTGCCGCTGGTAATATTGCCAGAAATCCAGTTATAGGTTATGTGCCTCAACATTTAGAATTTGATATTGGTTCGCCTATTAGTGTTTTGGATTTATTTTTTGCGAGCAAGACAGGTTCGCCTGTTTGGCTTTTTAACTCCCATAAATTGAGGCTCCAGGTACTAGAGAGTTTAGGTAGGGCCAAAGCAGAGCACCTTATTGACAAAAGGTTAGGTAATTTATCAGGAGGGGAGTTGCAGCGGGTACTATTAGCTTTAGCTTTAGAGCCTGTTCCTGATTTACTGCTTTTAGACGAACCTGTATCAGGTGTCGATTTTAAAGGAATTGGCTTATTTTACGAAATGGTTTCCGATTTGCGCAGACAGTTTGATTTATCAATTATACTAATTTCACATGATTTGGGACATGTTGCCAAATATGCTGACCGCATTGTATTTTTGAACAAAACAATTCAATGCGAGGGATCTCCTGAAGAAGTATTCAGGAACGATAAATTTATCGAAACTTTTGGTTATGTTAATATATAGACCCGGAGGCATCTCGAATGTTAGAAACCTATTATCTTTTAATGGAAAAGGTTTTGCCTTTTGCATGGGTCCAGCATCTTTTTATGAAAAATGCTTTTTTAGCTGTGCTCTTAATTACCCCTGTCTTTGGCATATTGGGTACGATGATTGTTAATAATCGGATGGCTTTTTTTGCAGATGCTTTAGGGCATTCAGCTTTAACGGGAATAGCACTAGGTGTAATTTTAGGATTAGTCAATCCTTTATGGGCTATGCTGCTCTTCTCAATTTTTTTAGCTGCAGCTATAATTTATGTTAAAAACTTTGTAACAACTTCCACAGATACTATTATTGGGGTCTTTTCTACAACTGCTGTAGCCCTGGGCATTGTTATTTTATCTCAGGGAGGAGGTTTTAATAAATATTCCCAATATCTAATTGGAGATTTATTAAGTATCTCGCCGGAAGAGATTAAGATCTTATTCTATGTTTTTTTAGGAGTGTTGCTTTTCTGGGGAGTATTATTTAACAAGCTGTTGATAGTAAGTTTAAATCCCACTCTGGCTAGAAGCAGAGGAATTAAGGTGCAGTTCTTAGAGATTTTCTTTGGAATTTTAACTGCTATAGTTGTTACAGCCGCAATAAAATGGGTAGGACTATTAATTATTAGTTCCTTGCTGATCTTGCCGGCAACAACTGCCCGTAACCTAGCTGGAAATGTACGGCAATATCACTTTTTGTCCATTGCCTTTGCCTTAGCATCTGGCATAATAGGTTTAATTTTCTCATATTATTGGGGAACTGCAACAGGTGCAACTATCGTATTGTGTGCAGCTTTATTTTGTATTATTACCTTCGGAATAAAATTACTTCACCCCTAAATAATTAAAAATAATTTTAAAAAAACATTGCTTTTTTTACGAAATTGTACTATAATATAGTTAATCGAATATGAAAATTAACAGGTGCTTTTGGAAAGCTTAAAAGGGAAGTCCGGTGAGAATCCGGCACGGTCCCGCCACTGTAATGGGGAGAAGCTCACATATGTCACTGGTGCAAACTGGGAAGGCGTGAGTTTTTTATGAACCATAGTCAGGATACCTGCCTGTTTTTGAGTGTAAAACCTAACTACGGGTTAATAGGAGGTTTGCTTTAATTTGTTAATTTTTCCTCCGGCCCTTAAAGCCGGATTTTTATTTGATAGAATTAAATACCACTGATACGCCCCTTCTGTAGATTCTTCAATTGCAGTGTATACCTAATACCCCCTAATATTAGGTAATATAAATTGAAAGAGTGAGAGGGGTATTTTTTTGCTCTAAAAATAAAAAAACAGGCAATTAAGTTGAAGACAAATACTCAATTGCCCGTTTTTAAAAAAGTATTTCTCCTTATTTGGTATAAGCCAATAAAATAACTTCTTTGCCGTTATGCTGGGCAAGTTTTGATTCAGCACTTTTGAGAGTGTTTAAATCTTCTTCTGACAAATTGGCAAAGTTATAATCTTCACGAGACATTTATACAAAACCCCTTTCTAAACATAATTGTTGTTGTTCTATCATCAGTATTTATTTTATTAATAATGTTTATACCCATTTTAATAGTCTGTTAAATATTTCCTAATAAAAATTTGACGGCAAATAATAGTTTCTACTTAAAGGCAAATATGCTATCCTAAGATTGAAACTAAAATAAAAGAGGTTCGCTTATGAATATGGTAATTGCCTGTACCGGACAAGGCAGAGAAAATATGTATGCGGGAACTGCCACAGACTTAGGCTATTTAATTGGAAATACAGTTTATAATTCCTTGACAAGCGGAATTGAGACTTATTTGGAAACTAAAGGGAAACCGGTTTATTGCAAATAAAATTTAAAAATAATGCAGGAATAATATATTTATTGTAGAATATATATCATCTAAATGGATTAAATACCATGAAGGTATTAAATATCATGAAAGTATTAGGTACCATGAAGGTATCAGGAAATGCTTGAAATGTTTTCGTGTTAAATCAAAACGTTTAAGCTAGCAAACCTGTAGTATTAAATTTTATATTTCTAGTAATAATCGACCAAGAAGGTCTTGCCTTGAATGAAGAGTAAAGGTAGGTTTTTTTGGTCTTTTTATTTTCCCTTTTTTTTGCCTGCATAGCAGGACTAATTATTTTAAATTATTTGGAGGTGTGTTAAATGCATATACCAGACGGTTTTTTAGATGCAAAAACATGGATTAGTACAGCTGTATTAAGCGGCGGTACTTTAAGCTACGGAATAGCTAAAACTAAACAAGTGCTTAATGAAAGGCAAGTACCTAAAATGGGTGTTATGGCAGCCTTTATTTTTGCAGCACAAATGATTAATTTCCCTGTTGCCGGAGGAACTTCAGGACACTTAATTGGCGGTGCTTTAGCTGCTATCACACTAGGGCCTTGGAGTGCTTCTTTAATTATGGCTACTGTACTCATCATCCAGTGTTTATTTTTTCAAGATGGGGGCTTAACTGCTTTAGGAGCTAATATTTTCATAATGGGTATCGTTGCCCCTTTTGTTGGTTATAGTGTTTATAAAATTATAGTTGGAAACTCCCAAGCTAAAGGAAGGGTGTTTATTGGTACATTTTTAGCTGGTTGGAGTTCAACTTTTATTGCTTCCCTAGTATGTACTTTTTTAATCGTAATATCCAATACTGTACCATTAAAGGTAGCCCTTCCGGCTATGGCTGGCTGGCATGCTTTAATTGGAATTGGTGAGGGTATTATTACGGCTATTGTTATTAGCTATTTAAGCAAAGTTAGAGCTGATTTAGTGTTTAATTCTACAAAGGTATGAGGTGGTTAACATGAAAAAAGAAATTTGGTATGGTTTGCTAGTGGCTCTTTTAATTGGTGTTTTCCTATCTCCTTTTGCTTCTTCAAGTCCTGATGGCTTGGAACGGGTAGCAGAGGATAAGGGTTTTTTAGCTAAATCAGAAGGCAGAGAAGTTGTGGGGGCTCCAATGCCTGATTATGTTCTCCCGGTTATTTCTAACGAAACTGTAGCCGGTAGTGCAGCGGGAGCAGTGGGAACTATTATTACTTTTGGAGCTGCCTACGGCTTGGCTAAAATTGTTTCGAAAAAAAATAAAAAGGTTGATCATTTGACCCAAAGTACTAAATAAAACTATAACAGAGAAGAAGAGTTGAGAGACATGGAGCTAATTAAAAACAATCTGGCGGTAAATACTAACTTTTTAGTTCAGTTAGATACAAGGGTTAAAATTATTTCTGTTTTGTTGATAATAGTTATAGCAACTAGTTTAAAGACTATTAATACCCTAGCTATAGCAGTGAGCCTTATGCTCTGTCTGTTAATCTATACCAGGGTGCCCTTTAGAGAATGTTTAACAAGAATTCTTTGGGTTCTTCCTTTTGCTGGTGTTATGTTGATTTTAATGCCCTTTGTTACTCCAGGCCAGGAAGCAGCTGTTTTTTCTTTAGGAGCTTGGAAAGTTGCCGTTACTCAGCAAGGAATTGCAAAGGCTTTTATGTATACGGGGCGGGTTTTAACTTCTGTTTTAGCTTTAAGCTATTTAACTTTAACTACCGATTTAAGTGAGCTGCTCCATGGTTTGCGGAAGGTGGGTTTGCCAGCAATTTTAGTTAATTTATTGGCTTTTACTATTCGTTATTTTTCCGTATTTCAGGAGGAATTAGAGCGTATGAAAGTGGCTCGGAAAGCCCGTGGCTTTCAGGCCGGCAAAAGTCTTCTCGATGTGCACACCATGCGCACTTTAGCAGAGCTTATAGGCATCTTATTTATTCGTTCTTATGAACGAGGAGACAGGGTATATAATTCTATGTTGGCTCGGGGCTATACAGGGGAGTTCTCCTGCTGTGGACACTGCCTTCCTTCTCTGAAGGAATGTTGTGCAGGTATAGTACTAGTAATACTTGTTTTAGGATTAAAAGCTATAGAACTAGGAGGGTTTATTTGAATATTATAGAAATTGAAAACCTATGGTATCGTTATAGCGATGGCACAACAGCACTTAAAGGAATGTCTATGGCTATTCCGCAAGGCAAAAAAACTGCTTTGTTAGGCCCTAATGGAGCGGGAAAATCCACTATATTGCTGCATTTTAATGGCATTAATTTGCCTCAAGAAGGCAGTGTCAGGGTTCTTGGGAAGGAAATAGATCGTGAAACGGAGCGCTGGGTTCGAACTAAAGTTGGCTTAGTTTTTCAAGATCCCGATGATCAGGTTTTTGCCTCTACAGTTTGGGAAGATGTTGCTTTTGGTCCCACTAATTTAAAGCTAAGTCACCAGGAGATTGAGCACAGGGTGGAAGATGCTTTACAAGCTGTGGGAATGCTTGATTTAAGAAACAAGGCTCCCCATCATTTAAGCTATGGACAGAAAAAAAGGGTAGCCATTGCTGGCGTATTGGCTATGAAACCGGAAGTTATTGTAATAGATGAACCAGTTGCCTATTTAGATCCTAAAGGGAAAAGCATTTTGTTTACTATCCTTAATGAGCTTCATGCTTCCGGAACCACTATTGTGATTGCTACCCACGATGTGGATTTGGCAGCTGAATGGGCTGAAAATATTATTATTATTAAGGACGGACAAACCTTAGCTTCAGGAGATACGAGTTTACTAACCCGAGCTGACTTAATCCAATCTGCTGATCTGCAGTTCCCTATTGTGACTAGAATATTTTTGGGGCTGCCGGAGTTGCAGTTAAAAGAAGCTCCCCGGACCATTGAAGGAGCAATAAAGACTCTTAAAGATATTCTCAAGTTAAATCAATAAGCAAAGTAAATTAGTAAAATAAATCAATAAGTAAATTAATAGACAGATAAATTAAGGCAATTATCCTTTGAAGGTGCTCTAGGGATAATTGCCTTTAAATTATTTTAACCATACCAATGATTTGTCATTAAATTACCTTGTCATTATCTGGAAGGAGACTGGCGAACAGCTCTTCCTTACTTTTAGGGAGAGGAGCGTTCGGCTCAACTAAACAGCGGCTTTTTAGCTCTTCAAATACCTCTACCAACCAAGGCTTGGCCAAGTCTGCTGCAGCTAGCAACTCTTTATCTTTAAAAATAGCGGCGGGAGTACCGTGGCCAGCAATTCTTCCTTTTTTAACAACGTAAATATAATCGGACCAGCTATAGGCTAAGTCTATGTCATGGGTTGATAAAATAATCGTTTTTCCTTGTTCGTTGAATTTATCTACTAAATCCATAATTTCTTTAGAATGCCTTGGATCTAACCAGGCTGTCGGTTCATCAAAAATTAATACCTCAGGCTCCATAGCAATGATATCAGCTATAGAAACTCTTTTTTTCTGTCCGTAACTTAATAAATGTGTAGGCTTGTGCTGGAGATGGGTAATTTCAGTAGCATTCATAGCTTCTTCAATTTTTGATAATACTTTAGCTTTTTCCCAACCCAGATTTAGAGGCCCAAAAGAAATTTCCTGTTTAACATTGGCAGAGAATAACTGACTGTCAGGGTCCTGGAAAACTATGCCTACATTTTTCCGAAGTTCAATTAAATCCTTGTGTTTGTAAGAAATATTTTGCCCAGAGTAACGAATATTTCCCTCAGTAGGCTGTAGAATGCCGTTAAAATGAAGAAACAAGGTGGATTTGCCGGCACCGTTAGGACCTAAAAATGTAATTTTTTTACCTCTTTCGATGGAGAGACTCACTCCATTTAAAGCTTTGGTTCCATCTGGGTAAGCATAATTTATGTTTACAGCTTCTAGTATATAATCAGCCAATGACTACTACCTCCAAAAATCCTAAATTTTCAACTACAGCCCCAAATACACATCTTACACAGCTATTCTATACGAAAAGAGCAGCTGACACAAAAAAAATTATCAGAAAGGTAATTAATACTAAATTTTTAGCTGATAAAACATATTCATTTTCCAAGACATTAATCTCGTTTGTGTAACATCTGGCGAACATAGCAGTTGTCATTTCCTCCGATTGCTGATACGCTCTAGAAAATAAGTTGGCAGCTAGAATTCCAATGGAATAATAAGAATTTTTAAAGCTGGCATAACCAAGCCTAGTTCCCTGGGATGTTTTCATTTTTTCTACCGTATCTAGGAGTATAAAAATAAATCGATAAATAAGAGCCATTAATTCTAAAAAAAGTTTAGGAACTTTGCATTTGCGCAGTACATAGATAATGTCAAGCATAGGAGTCGTCAGTGCTAAAAAGTATAAGCAGCTGACGGCTCCTAAGGATTTTAAAAAAATGTTTAGGGCAGTAAATAAACTTGCAAAGTGAATACCAAAAGCAACGGGTCCTATGTTCAAACCAATCCAAAAGTCAGTAGGTGCTTTTTCAATGGAAAGAGCAATTGTTAAAGTTCCAATTAACAAAAAGGCAAAAGGAACTAACATTAGCTTATAATAATAGTTTAATGGTATTTTAGCTAGACCTACTGTTAGCAGCAGCATAATCCCAATTATTAAAATAGAAATGAGATTAGAACTGGTTGCTAGGCAAATAATAAGCAGCGAAATAGCTAAAATAAATTTTTCAAGAGGATGAACAGTAAGTAAATTATTTGCGTAAGCATATTGGTCGATTTTTAACATTGCTTATTCCGCCTTATGTTTAACTTTACCTCGTAAAGTACCTAAATAGTAGCCTAATAAACCGGCACCTAGAGCAGCTTGCAAAGCAAAGAGCAGACTTTCTACTTCTCCACTAGGTGGTTCCCAAATTGGAGCAGCCCAAACATGATAATTGGGTTGTAATTCTGTAATAGCTTCTTCTGCCTGACTGTCAGCGCCGCTAAATGCTGCACTTTTATTAACAAATAAAGGTACTGCGGCTAAAAAAACAACTAAAGCAATTAAAATCATATTTTTAACAACAGTTCTCATTCTAGGCCCCCCTATTAATAATGGAAAGTTGTTTAAAATCCGTTGAGTTATACTTAGAAAGAGTATTGAAAATAATTACTGTTAAAATACCTTCGCTTATTGCTAAGGGAATTTGGGTTAAAGCAAAAACACTTAAAAATTTCATTAAAGATACGGTAAAACCTCCTACTGGCGACGGAAAAGCTAAGGCCAGTTGAACAGAGGTAACTATGTATGTTAATAAATCACCTAAAGCAGCAGCTAAAAAAACTGAAAGGGAAGTAGGAGTCCCTATTTTTTGCCCTGCTTTATAAATACCGTAAGAAATTAGTGGACCTGCGACAGCCATGGAAAATGCATTGGCCCCAAGAGTTGTTATTCCCCCGTGGGCAAGGAGCAAAGCTTGGAAAAGTAAAACAATAATTCCTAAAACCGTCATTGGTGTAGGTCCAAAGATTATGGCACCTAGGCCGACACCTGTTGGATGAGAAGAGCTGCCAGTAACTGAAGGTATTTTCAAAGCAGAAAGCACAAAGGCAAAGGCACCGCAAACTGCTAACAACATTTTAAGGTTGGGATGCTCTTTAGTAATTTTAGTAATGGAAATAAAGCCGTAAATTAGAAAGGGCAATGTAGCTGCAGCCCAGATTAAACACCACTTAATAGGTAAAAAACCTTCCATAATATGCATGGCGTAAGCTGCTTGGGGAACACCTGAAAAGATTATTAGTAAAGGTAAAATACATTTAAGATTTAACTTATGTAGTTTCAACTTTTTTCACCTCATCGAATAGCTTTTTTCACTGTTTGCATCAGAGTAAGATAATCTTTAACTTCTAAGTGGCAGCTAAAAGTAGGTCTCTTAATGATCACCAATGGTATTTTTAGCTCAAGTGCGGCAGAAATTTTAGTATCAGTTCCGCCAGCGCGTCCGCTTTCTTTAATCACAACTACACCGGCGTTAAAAGTTTTAAACATTACCCGATTCATTTCTTTGGAAAAAGGACCTTGCATAGCAATAATATCTTTTAATTTTAGACCAAAATCTTGACATTTTTTTAGAACCTTATGATCCGGCAAAACCCTAACAACGATTCTTTTGCCTGGAGCAGAGGGATGCTCTAAAAATATTTCTAAATTATTTGTTCCTGTAGTTAGGAAGATAGAATTGCCTAACTCGAAAGCCTTATCTGCACCTTCCTGCCAAGTAGTGACAGTATGGATAAGAGAGTTGTTTGGAATTTTTACTTCCTCACGCACAAAGTGTACATGAGCAATATCCTTGCTCTGACATAGTTTGCTAATCATTTTTGATGTCTGAGTGGCAAATGGGTTTGAGGCATCTATAACAAAATTAATTTTATTTTTTTCTAAGATAGCACTAAGGTTTTCAAAGTTAAGTTCTCCTGGGAAAATTTTTTCCCCTTTTTCCTGGGCTATGTCCCTGCCGTAGTCAGTAAAGGCAGCAGCCATAACTTCTAGTCCTTCATGCTGTAATAAATCCAATATATCTCTGCTTTCCTTTGTTCCTGTTAGTACTAAAATCACCCTTGCTCCTCCTTGAAAAAATCTCTAAGTTGCAAGTAACATAAAAAAGTCCCTAGCTAAATCGCCAGGGAGGAAGTACTTAAAAAAGGGTAGCCTTACCTAACCACCTCCCATAAAGTAAAGTGATTAAACAGGCCGGACTGCTGCTTCAGGCATCAGCAGGTATTTAAGTTGTCGTCCGTTCATTTAAATACCCTCACCTTTAGAGCAAAAAATAAATCCATTTAATCTTTATCCCCCAAGATAAAGTACCTATCATAATATTAAATTCTAAAATTAAACCCTCTGCAGGATAGGCAGAGGGCAAATCGAACTGATAAAGAATTCAATTAGATTTACGCCTATCTTCGTAGGTGTATATCAACTTAAAACCTCAGGTTTCCTGACTTCAGGTCACTGCCTTTTTATAACCTTCCCAGGCTTACACCCAGTGGTACAATATAAAAAGACTACCTCTTTACAGTGGCGAGACCGTGCCAGATTTACACTGGCTTCCCTGCTGTTTTTGCCAAAAAAGCAAAACTTGTTTTAAGTAATATTAAGTTCTATATAATTTTAACATAGTGTGCAAGGGAGTGACAATACTTTATTTTGCGCATTTAAAGTTCAAACCTGATGATATCCTTGTGGAACTAATGGATATTGATTGTTCGATAATTAATTTTATTTTACTATTACTGATCCATTTGGCAGGAGGATTATCACTCCATCTACCGGAATACACTACTTGTTCGTAAGAGAATGTTTACAATCACGTGTAGTGCGGCCAGGCAAGGTCGTTAATTCTAGTGGGTGAAACCCCCACCTGAGTAATGCCTGAACAGCAACTCCGTAGCTAGTTTTTGAGACTTGTAGGGCAATGTTGGAGAACAACCCGAGCATCCGGTGAAGTTCTGCCGGTATTATTGCTATGAAAATATGACATGATATATAACTCTTTCTTATTTAAGACGTTATATATTATTCGCTCTTTTAAATTATTTTTCTTATATAGAACGTATCACTTGATTGCAACAAGTTGAGCTTGCCTTTAGAAACCCCTAGATATTGCTCAAATCATTCTTAAAAAATAAATTGGTATAATTTTAAATGGTTATCTACAGAAAGATATGCTTTTGTTCTAGTATTTTTTATTGATTTTACGTCAATAACATAAATAGATCCGTCTGGCCAAATAAATAATTCACCGGAGGGAAGCTTATCTTTTTCACGTAAATCGACAAATAATAAGCCTTTTTCTTGTAATTTTCTCCCATTTTGCATAAACTTTTTTTCTTCTTGTACTGTTAATTTTTTAACAGTAACATCTTTTAATTGATTTAGAATTTTATTTATCTGATTCGAATTTCTAAAGATGTATTTTGGAGTTCCCTCTTGTTCTAAATAGACTGATATAGTGTTTATTTTTTCTTTGTTTAATATTAGTGCATCTAATTTAGTCTCTTTTATGGGTTGATTTTCCTTACTGCAAGCAGCTATGAAAAATAAAAATAATATAATGATTACTGTAGTTACTCCAATAGTTTTTTTATTCACTTTTTACGAAACCCCCATCTCAGAAAATATAAATTTATAAGAAAACCTCCATAACTACAGAGGAGAAAAGCAATCTTAAGCTTTTCCATGAAGATAATATCTTGTTTAGGAATCAAGATGATTATTGTTCTTATATATAAGACAAATGCAAATCGAAAAAGTTCCAAAAAGTTTAAAATAATTTTGAAAAAAGCTTAAAAAAATAAATATAAACACCGATGTAAACGCCAACAGGTAAAAAACTTGACTTGATCTATTTCTCAGGTTAAAATATAAAAGATATCTACAATTTGATATTTGCTCCTTTAAAACTAGTACTGCGAGACTAGTAAGGAGGTTGAGCTTAATTAATCAAGACTTATTAAAGACTTATTTAATTAGTTTTTTATGCCTTCTTGCCGCCTGCAGGAAGGCTTTTTTAATCGGCATAACCAGTTAGGTGATGCATAAAAAACTTATTTCTTGTATAAATAGCAAAAATATATTGATTTTTATTAATTTTTATGCAAAAATTTGCATAAGTATAAATGCAAAAAATGTTTAAGAATATCCTTAGTTAATATACCTCAATAAAGATAAAGGTGGCGGTATTATGCAGGGACATTTAGTATTGGAAGATGGCAGTGTTTTTAGCGGGAAAGCTTTTGGCTGCCAAGGTAAAAGAATAGGTGAAGTAGTATTCAATACTTCTATGACAGGATATCAACAGATTTTTACAGACCCATCATACTGTGGACAGATTATTACCATGACTTACCCTTTAATTGGCAATTACGGAATTAATCCTGAAGATATGGAAGCAAGTAGATCCTTTGCCCAAGGGATTATTGTACATGATTTATGTACAAAGCCGAATAACTGGAGAGCAACTAATACCTTAGAAAATTTTTTAATAGATCAGGGGCTTATTGGATTATCTGGTCTAGACACTAGAGCTTTAACCATTCACTTAAGGCAGTTCGGCAGCTTACGGGGGATCATTGCAGCGGGTGAATATGATTCTCAGGAACTGCTGGTAGAATTACAGCAGGCAAAAAATGTGGATCAATCATTTGTGAGCAGGGTTTCGACGTCTAAGCCATATACTTTGCCAGGGGGACCTTGTCATTTGGTTGTTATTGACTTTGGCTCAAAACAAAATATTATCCGCTGGTTTAATCAAAAAGGCTGTACAATAACAGTTGTTCCCTATAATACCTCAGCAGAGGAAATTTTAGCTTATGAACCCCAAGGAGTTATTTTATCTAATGGTCCTGGGGACCCTCAAAATGTCCAGGAAGTCACGGAAAACATTCTAGGTCTTTTTGGCAGGGTTCCAGTCTTGGGTGTTTGTTTAGGTCATCAACTTTTAGGTTTAGCCTTAGGTGGAAAAACTTTTAAACTTCATTTTGGCCATAGAGGAGGCAACCATCCGGTACAAGATGTTCAGACCAGGAAAGTATTTATGACATCCCAAAATCATGGCTACGCCTTGGAGAAAGAATCACTTCCAACAGATGAAGTTGAAGTTTCTCATATTAGCTTATTTGATGAAACAGTTGAAGGTTTAAGGCACAAAAAACTGCCGGTCTTTTCCGTTCAGTTTCACCCAGAGGCAGCGCCTGGGCCTCTAGATAGTGCTTATATTTTTCAACAATTTTTAGATATGGTTCTTAGTTAATTTTAACGGAGAGAAGGGAAAAAGAGATGCTGCAAACTGGGTTGAAAAAAGTATTAGTAATTGGTTCCGGCCCAATTATTATTGGGCAGGGAGCTGAATTTGATTATGCGGGTACGCAGGCTTGCCGGGCGCTTTTGGAAGAAGGACTGGAAATCGTTTTAGCTAACAGTAACCCAGCTACAATTATGACTGAGCGAGACATGGCCCAGCATATTTATTTTGAACCTTTAACAGAAGAATATTTAACGCAAATTATTGCTAAAGAGCGTCCAGATGGGTTACTGCCTACAATGGGAGGACAGGTAGGACTAAATTTAGCTTTAGAATTAGCCCGTAAGGGGGTTTTAGAGCAATATGGTGTAAAGCTGTTAGGAACACCCATTCAAGCCATCGAACAATCGGAAGATAGAGAGCAGTTCAAAGAAAGCATGGAAAAAATCGGAGAGCCTGTTTTAGAAAGTTTTATTGCAACTACTGTGGAAGAATCCGTTCTATATGCCAAACAAATAGGCTACCCTGTAATTATTCGTCCAGCCTATACTTTGGGAGGCACTGGTGGAGGCATTGCCAGCAATGATGAGGAAGTGCGTGCTATTGCCTTTAGAGGTTTAAAGGCCAGCATGGTAGGTCAAGTCTTAATTGAACGTTCAGTAGTCGGTTGGAAAGAAATTGAATACGAAGTAATTAGAGACCGCAATGACAATTGTCTTGCTATTTGTAGCATGGAAAATATAGATCCTGTTGGCATTCATACTGGAGATAGTATTGTAGTAGCACCAGTTCAAACCCTGTCTGACGTTGAACTGCAAATGCTTAGAACTGCGGCTTTAAAAATTATTCGAACTTTAAAAATTGAAGGAGGATGTAATGTTCAGTTTGCATTAGATCCCCAAAGTATGCAGTATTGCGTTATTGAAGTCAACCCCAGGGTCAGCCGTTCCAGTGCTTTAGCTTCTAAGGCAACGGGTTATCCCATTGCTCGGGTGGCTGCTAAAATTGCTGTTGGTTATACTTTGGATCAAATTAAAAATGCTATAACGAAGAATACAACGGCTTGTTTTGAACCGGCCTTAGATTATGTTGTAGTAAAAGTACCCCGTTTTCCTTTTGATAAGCTGTCCGGGGAACGAAACCTGGGTACTCAGATGAAGGCAACAGGGGAAGTAATGTCGATTGATCGTACTTTGGAAAGGGCATTATTAAAAGGTTTAAGGGGCTTGGAACTGCGAATTGGCGGAAAAAATGAACATGACATTAAAGAAGCCTCTTTAGAGGAAATTGAAGAACAACTGCAAATTGCCAGCGATTTGCGGATTTATTATATTTTCGAAGCTTTGCGCCGGGGTATGACTATCGAGAAAATTGTGCATTTAACAAAAATAGATTTGTTTTTTGTGGAGAAATTTAAAAATATTATTCAGCTGGAGCAACAAATTGCCCGGGAAAAAGGCGTGTTAAATGTAGATACAATTCAACAAGCGAAAATAATGGGCTTTAGCGATGCTTGGATAGCTTCCTTAATTGATATACCGGAGGAAAAGATTACTGAATTTAGGCAAAAGCAAGGAATCAAGCCGGTTTTTAAGATGGTAGATACTTGTGCTGCAGAGTTTGCAGCAGTAACACCGTATTATTACTCCTCCTATGATCAAGTAGACGAAGTAATAAATAAAACAGGACGTAAAATTCTCGTAGCTGGTTCGGGACCAATTCGTATTGGGCAGGGAGTAGAGTTTGACTACGGTTCCGTAGAGTGTATTAGAGCTTTGAAAAAAGCTGGAATCAATACTATTGCTGTGAACAATAATCCAGAAACAGTTAGTACGGATTTTGATATTGCCGACAGCTTATATTTCGAACCTCTAACAGCAGAAGATGTACTGCACATTGTAGATAAGGAGCGGCCGGAAGGCATAGTAGTCCAGTTTGGAGGCCAAACAGCCATTAATTTAGCCAAAAACTTAGTTCCTTGGAAAATACCAATTATGGGTACAAGTATGGAAGCTATTGACAGAGCTGAAGATAGAGAAAAATTTGATCAGGTTTTAACCAAACTAAATATTCCTAAACCACCTGGTTCAGGGGCGGGTACCAGGGAAGAAGCCAAGGCTATAGCCCATAAATTAGGCTACCCAGTGATGGTGCGTCCTTCCTATGTGATTGGCGGCCGGGGCATGGAAATTGTTTATAACGAGGAAGAATTATCATTATATTTAGCAGAAGCATTGGAATTATCCCAAAGCTGTCCCATTTTAATTGATAAGTATTTTGAGGGCAGAGAAGTAGAAGTTGATGCTGTTTCCGACGGAGAAGATATTTTAATACCTGGAATTATGGAACATATTGAAAGAACAGGGATCCATTCCGGGGATAGTATTGCAGTTTACCCTGCCTTTAGAATCTCGGATTTGGCAATAAAGAGAATTGTTGAGTATACCCGGTCTTTAGCTAGGGAATTGCCAATTATTGGGCTGTTAAATATCCAATTTATTGTGCAGGGGGATGAAGTCTATGTTTTAGAAGTGAACCCTCGTTCTAGCCGGACAGTTCCCTTTTTAAGTAAAGTAACGGGGATTCCTTTGACGACAATGGCGACTAGAGTAATCCTCGGTGAAAAAGTTGCGGAACAAGGCTATGGGACGGGACTTTATCCGCCGGCTCAACATATTGCTGTAAAAGTACCTGTTTTCTCTTTGAATAAGCTAACTAAGACAGATACTTCCTTAGGGCCGGAAATGAAATCTACAGGAGAAGTTATGGGCATTGACTCCAATTTAGCCGCTGCTTTGTACAAAGGCTTAATAGCCGGAGGATATGCACTGCCAACTAAGGGAAAAGTTTTGGCAGCAATAGCCGACCGCAATAAAAAAGAAGCTTTACCCATTTTGCAAAGCTTAAGTGCCTTAGGGTTTAGTTTACATGCTACGTCTGGAACTTCCAGCTATCTACAAGAAGCTGGCTTAACAGTTGAAACAGGAACTAGTCAGGAATTATTGGATCAGGTCAAGAACAAATCCTTTGAATTAGTTATTAATACACTTACTAAAGGAAAAGATGGGGAACGTTTTGGATTTCTGATCCGTCGGGCTGCTACTGAAAATGGGATTACCTGTCTAACTTCACTGGATACAGCTAATGCTATAGTGAAAATCATAGCTAAGATTATTGAAGGGAAAAACGAAATTGGAGTTAAATCCATCCAAGAATATATTAGCGAAGGGAAATAGACAAAAATCCCTATTTTCTTTGCAGGAATTTGATAAAATTAGCTAGAATTTATACCTTCGTTATAAATCAGAATAACGAAAGCTTTATTTCTTTTATGGAGAAAAAATGAGTTGCGTCTACTTAATTGTTTTTTTTCTAGGATTAATAATGGGCAGTTTTTTGGCTCTTTGCATTACAAGGATTCCACAAAATCAATCTATTCTATTTCCTCCTTCCCATTGCGAAAAGTGCAATGCTAGCTTAAAACCTTGCGAGTTAATTCCTGTTTTAAGCTGGTTGTTTTTAAAGGGGAAATGCCGTTACTGCCAAAGTCCCATACCGATGGAAAATACGTTGGTGGAAATTTTGACTGGTATTTTATTTATGGCTGCCGTCTATTTTCTAGGTTTAAGTTATCAACTGCTGCCTTACTTAGGATTAATTTGTGTTTTAATTGTGATCAGTTTTATTGATTATAAACACTATCTAATTCCTGATAGCGTGTTGCTGGTAGGCTTAAGCATAGGTTTAGTGATTAATGTATTTTATCCTTTTATTAATTGGGTAAACGGGGCAATAGGAATATTAGCTGGCGGAGGTTTGCTGTACTTTTTGGCCGTAGTTAGCAAAGGTGGTATGGGAGGAGGGGATATTAAACTAGCTGCCCTGCTAGGCTTTTATTTAGGATGGCGAAAAATATTACTTGCCCTTTTTGTTGCAACTTTTTTGGCAACTATTGCAGGAGGTTTTTTAATCTTAACAAAGCAAAAAAGCCTTAAGGATTATATTCCTTTTGGGCCATTTTTGAGTATAGGGACTACCTTAATAATTTTTTTAGGAGATCAATTTCTTATTTGGTACTTGACCATAATTATATAAAACTAGTTCTAAAATATATAAATAGTTGGCAATAGGGTGAAAGGGGTTTAAGAGTTGAAAAGAATAAAGGATAACCATGGATTTACCTTAATTGAATTAATGATGGTAATAGCTGTTATTGGAATCTTGGCTATGGTTTTAATACCTAAAATTAGTGCAATGAAAATAACGGCTCAGGAATCCGGGATAGATGCTAATATTAGAATAGTTGAAGCACAAGTCACAGCATTGATTAATAAGTATGGTACTGATGAAATTAGCGATTTTGAAGCGAAAGTAGCAGAGAAATTAGAAGGGAACATTATAAATCCTTTTACTAAAAAGGATAAAGTTGGCACTTACGACGATAGCGATGCTAAAAAAGAGGCTGTTATTTATTCGACTGGCGATAACAAAGCTCCTAATGATGAAGAATTATTCAAAGCTTGGGATAATGATAAAGACAGAAAAGGCTCAGTCGCTTACGGAGCTTTTGAAGAGGATGACCAACTAAAATGCATAATTTTTGGTTACGATTCTGTGGGTAACAAAATAGGAAGAGTAACAGTAGAGTAACTAGTAAATAAAAATGCTGATGCTGACCATGTCAACATCAGCATTTTCTCAATTGATTTCTAAATCAAAAGCAGGTGCAGAACATGGAAGAGAAAAAAATTCGTCTAGGGGATATGTTAATCCAGGCAGAGGTTATTACCCCTAGCCAGCTTGAAGAAGCGCTGGCTTATCAGAAAAAAAGCGGGAAGCGGCTGGGTAGGATACTGCGGGAAAAAGGCCTGGTGACCTGGCAGGATCTACAGAAAGTTTTAGAGAAACAATTAGGAATTGAGAGTATTAATTTAAAACATACAGCCGTAGATCCGAAAGTAGTTCGCTTACTTCCTGAAAATGTAGCAAGACGCCATGAAGTGATCCCGGTAAAGATAATTAATAACAATTTATACTTGGCAATGGCAGATCCTTTAGATCAAATTGCCTTACAGGATGTGCGGCTGTTAGTTCAAATGCCTGTACAGCCGCTGTTGGGAAATAGAGAAGATATCTTAGCTAACCTTGATCGTATCTTTAGTCAAGTAACTGCGGCCAAAGCTGCAGCAGACTATTCGCAAAACCAAAACGGAATCGGCGGTTTGGATGACGTGACTCTTGATATTAATTCAGCTCCTATTGTGCGTTTAGTCAACTCTATTCTGGAAAATGCAATAATTAGTGGAGCTAGTGATGTGCATCTTGAGCCAAACCAAAACCAAATGCGAGTGCGGATTAGGATTGATGGTATATTACGGGAAGTCCTCGAAACTAGTAGCAAAACCCATGGTGCTGTTAGCAGTAGAATTAAAGTTATGGCAGGATTGGATATTGCAGAAAAAAGATTACCCCAAGACGGACGCATTTTGCTTAATGTAGATAACAGAGAAGTTGATTTAAGGGTCTCTACTATGCCTACAACTTATGGAGAAAAGATTGTTTTGCGCATTTTAGATCGGGCTAATTTTTTCGTAGGGAAAGGGAATTTAGGACTAAGTTCGGCAGATGAAGAAAGATTTGATCGTTTAATTTCCAAACCCTATGGAATTATTTTAGTCACAGGTCCTACAGGAAGCGGAAAAACTACGACTCTTTATTCTATGTTGTCGGAGCTTAACGACAGTACTAAGAATATTATTACCTTAGAAGATCCCGTAGAATACGATTTGGAAGGAATAAACCAAACTCAAATAAATACAAAAGCCGGACTTACTTTTGCTGCAGCTTTACGATCCATTTTGCGCCAGGACCCAGATATTATTATGATCGGAGAAATCAGGGATGGGGAAACTGCGGAAATTGCTGCCAGAGCGGCTTTAACGGGACATCTTGTCCTAAGCACTCTACATACTAATGATGCACCTAGTGCTGTAACTAGAATTACCGATATGGGAGTGCCGCCTTTTCTGCTCTCTTCAGCCTTACTAGGTGTGGTGGCCCAACGTTTAGTGCGTAGAATATGTTCGGAATGCGAGGAACCCTTTCCGGCGGGGGAAAGGGAAAAAATGATTTTAGGCCTTCCCCATGACGCTTCGTGGGAATTAAAGCGGGGCAAGGGCTGCGACTATTGCCATGGGACAGGGTATCGGGGCAGAGTAGGCATTTTTGAAGTTATGGAAATTAATAAAGAACTGCGCCGCTTAATTGATAAACAAGTTGCAACAGAAACAATTAGAGCTATGGCTCTTCAACAGGGTATGCTGACATTATATGAAGATGCCAAGCAAAAGGTACTACAGGGCTTAACGACTATTGAAGAAATGTTGAGAGTGACTTATTCTACATAATTAGCTAAAACTGGAGTGATTAAAGTGCGGTCATATAGTTATCGAGCTATAAGTGTACAAGGAAAAATGACTGAAGGCTTTGTAAGCGCGGAGAATACTGCCCAAGCGTACAGCAGTCTGAAAAAAGATGGCTATATCCCTGTGGAACTTAAAGAAACTAGGGAAAAAAACTTTAATTCTCTTCAGAACTTATTTTGTCAGAAAAAGCAGCTAAGTTACGAATCCCTGGGCAACATTTGCCGTCAGCTTGGGTTAATTATGATGACCGGGATTAATATTTTAAAAGGCTTAGAAATATTGGCCGCTCAATCGCCGGATAAAGCAACTCGTCTGGAAATCAATAGGATTTACCAAGAAGTGCAAAAAGGTCGGAGTATAGCTGAGGCTATGAGCGATCAAGGTTCTTTAATACCTAAGCTCTTAGCTGGAATGGTGGCAACAGGCGAAGCTAGTGGTACTTTAGAACAAGTATTGTACAGTATGGCACAATTTTATGATAAAGAACATCGTATGCGGCAAAAAATTATATCTGCATCCGTTTATCCTGTGGTTATGCTGTTTTTGGCAGCGGGTTTAATGCTCTTTTTTTTCAATTTCCTTTTGCCGCAAATTACGAATATGCTTATTTCTACTGGAGCAAGACTGCCTTTTCTAACCATAATTGTTGTGGACATATCTGAAGTTACTACTCATTATTTTTTTGTATTGTTCCCAGGGTTACTGCTGATCTTCTTTGTCCTTTTTAAATACGGTCAAACGCCAAGGGGTAGAATTCAAAGAGACACTCTGCTGCTGAAACTACCTATTTTAGGCAGAATATTACGCAATGCAGAAACAATGCGGTTTGCTTTAACTGCGCATGTTCTTTTTAGAAGTGGTATACCTTTGCTGGAAGGCTTGAACTATGTTCAACAAAATTTAAGTAATTCGCTGGCTCAAAAAGCAGTGGAGTATGCTATCAAGGGATTACAGAGGGGAGAAACTTTAGCTTCAAATTTAGGAAAAGCTGAATTTTTTGATGCCATGTCCTTGCAAATGATTAGTATTGGAGAAGAAACAGGTGAACTGGAAAGAATTCTTCAGGAAATGACGGAGTATTATACTCAGGAAGTAGACGCTGGTTTTGCCAAACTTATGTCCTTAATTGAACCCGCAATGCTTGTCGTAATTGGGGGAGTGGTTAGTATTGTTATCTTATCTGTGATGCTGCCCATGATGAATATGATTAGCAGCCTAAAACACTAAAGGAGAGCGGAAAATGACTGTTACAGAAACTAAATTTCCCCACCAGCAAGGAATGACTTTAATCGAAATTATGATGGCTGTAACGGTTTTGGGTATTATACTTTTATTTATGATTCAGATGTCAACAGCCAGTAGCAGAATCAGCGATGATAATTTTGCACAAGCCCAAATGATTGAATTAGCTCGCTCCGAGGCAGAAAAAATTAAAGCAAACGCTAGCTATTGGGGCAGTAATGGAAATATTACTTACCCACCAGGGTCTTCCACTGCTGAGGCCGAACGAATTTTCAACGTTAAATATGAGTATAAGTCAGCGACTCCATTGTCTGGTCAAATGGTAACTATAACCCTAACAAGCAAAAACGCAGATACTTATACACTAACTTTTTGGTTGCCCGACAAAGAGGGCGGGAGCTGACGAAATGAGCATATTTAGGACTAATCGAGGATTTACCCTGCTGGAATTAATGCTGACCACGGCACTGTTAGGAATTTTCTTTAGCATCATTTACGGTTTCTTGAATTATAATTTTAAATTCTTGAATTGGACTGCAAAGGAACAAGGTGATTTCCTAGAGCTAAGAACTGTGCTAAGTGAAATAGTAGAGGAATTACAACAGTACGAAGAAATAGCTTATAAAGACGCTGTTACCATTCAAGTGGATAGTGGTCGGCAACCAGATCTGAAATTAACTGCTTATTTAAAAAAAGCAACTACCATTCGAAATATCAAATGTCAACCGCAAAATGATGCTACAATACTTATAATGATTGAAGGCGGAGAAGGTTTAAAGCTATCCACCAAGGTACGCACTAGCCGCCACAATAGTGCACAAAATTCACTACCTCCGCCCCCTGCAATTAACTATGAACCTGCAAGCTATGCGATTTATACAAACAAACTAGTACTCAATAATAATGGGGAAATTAAATTTGACCTTTTTATGGGTACTGCAGACCTTGGGAATAATATTAGATTGGACGGAACTGTTTATTATAAAAATTACGTAGATTTACCTGCGGACGTAAAAAAAGTGCAAGACGATAATTTTATCGATGTTGAATTCCTAAAATTATACGATGAAGGTTGGTATAAAAATAATGGTTTTAATTTGTACAATGAGAATGACCATTTTGAACTGAAAGACAATCAAAAATATTACATTAAAGGGAATTACACGGTTAATATAAAAGAGGACGGACACCTCGAAAATGTTACGATTGTCTGTACAGGCAATGTTACATTTAATGACACTAACAATAAAAACAAATATGAAGGACAGAATGTCTGGATTATTGCTCCCAACGGGTCAGTTACTTTTAAGAATAATTGCCGCCAAACCGGGATAATCATTGCTAAGCAAGTCGAGGCAAAAAACAATTTTTATTTTGACTATCAAGAATACCCTGAGCCAGAAGAACTTCCCTATCAAATAATTACTAAAGGTGTGAATTGATTTGCCAGGTTTTTTCTTTAATAATAAAGGGGTTGCTCTGCTGACAGTTGTTGCTGTTATGGGAGTCCTACTGGTTATTGGATCTTCCATACTGTATATTGCTTCAACTGATAGTCGTTTGGTATATGACTATAGCAATGCCCCTCGGGCTTTTTATGTGGCAGAAGCCGGGGCAGATTTAGCTATCGAAAAATGGAAGTCCTATATAATCAATTTGCCGGAAAAAAAAGATGACTTAGGCAAGCCTACGGGTATAATTGAAAATGCAAATATTGATTCATTTCTAAATTTATTAGACAATAAATTGACCTTAGATACCGCTGACAGTTCAAGAAATGTCAGCGGAAATCCTAGGTATGAGCTGGAGAAAGTTTTTCGTCAGTCTTACAACTTAAATAGTAACGATCAGTCCCTGTGGCTTTCATATACCTGCAGTCAAAGCGGCCAGTTAGCGAAAACTGTACAAGGCTCCAATGCTCATTATTTAACACTGGACATTAAAGCAAATTATCAAGATAGTATTGCTGACTATAGAGTAGTACTATGGTATTATAACAACCGGAATATCGGCTCTTATAAAGGTTTTGGTACTGCTTCAGCCACAGATGAAACCCATTGACTGACAATAACTGCAAAGACAGGTGTGAAGATATGCTAGATTTTATGAAGCGTAAATCAATTTTGTATCTTGATATCCGTGGTGATGTAGTTAGGGCTGCCCAAGGCTGTCCTGCAGATAGCAACTTGTCTATTGATTTTGCTGGCTTTGGTACTATAACACTCCCTGGGTTTCTAGAGCCTGCAGCCGAAGAAGCGGAACTGGAAGCCAATGCGAGTAAACTGAAAGCCTTTCTAAGAGAAAATAATATTACTGCCAAGAAGGTAGTGGCAAGTTTTGGACAAAAAGGGATTTTAACTAGGACAATTAAGGTGCCTAAAATGGAACCTGGGGACTTAGCCAGTATGATGAAACTAGGAATTACGGATCATTTACCAATTGATTTAGAGGAATATGCTTTTGATTATAAAGTTTTAACGGAAGTAGAAGAAACGGATGGAGCCTATTTAGAAGTAATGGTTGTTGCCGTAAAACATTTTGAGATAGGGCGTTGCATGACCTTGTTGGAAAAAGTTGGTCTAAAGCCTATAGTGCTAGATGTTTTGCCCAATGTGCTCTACAGACTTTTTGGTTTTTCAAATTTTGAAGATACTATGGTTATTGACGGGGGAAGAGAAGGAACTCGTTTGGCTATTTTTCAGGGCAGAAGTTTATTTATGTATAACGATCTTCCCTTTGCTTTAAATGATGAGGAAGAAGCACAGGATTTTGCCACTCTGATTATGGAGCTGCAGGGATATGTGGATTATTTTTCTTCCCGAAACTTTGGCAAAAATATCGATCGAATTTTTGTCTTAGGAGAATTAGCATTTTCCGCTTCCTTACAAGAAACACTACAAACTAGATTTGAGCTGCCCCTGAATTTTGGCTTGAAAAATACGGAGTTTACTTTAAATAAAAATGAAAGTCTGCTACCTCTACTTCCCGTTTATACCGGTGTTTTGGGTTTAATGTTAAGAGAGACGGAATGGACAGTTAATTTAAATATTATTACGCAAGTTAGAAAAAAATTCTCAGGCACTTCATTAGGTACATAAGGGGTTGTTCTTTTGATTACAAAGGTTAAAGATATTAACTTTTTACCTGACTGGTATATCCAAGGGAAGACTAAACAAAAGAAAATGATAGTACTTGCTGTAGTGACAATTTTGGTCTTGGTTATGTTGCTGGTGCCTCAGCTAGTGCTGACTTGGTATTTGTCAATGGAACAACAGAGGTTCAATTATTTGCAACATAAATATGACCAGCTTGGGGCAGCAGCTGCTGAGACAAAAATACTGCAGAAAGAAATATCGCGGCTTGAGAAAAAGATTAGCCAGTATCGTGAGTTCGGGCAACAAAAACGTAGCTGGCCGGATTTGCTATCCGAACTCAATCTTTATGTGCCCGATGGTGTTTGGTTTGAATCTTTGCAGCTGGCAGCTGATTATAAACCTATTGAAGAACAGAAAAATCAATCGGCAGAAGATGAACAGACCATGCAGAGTACGCTCCAAAATGCGCTAACTTCAGAAAATAATGTTGTTCCAAAAGGTGAGCTAGAAGCTGTACCAAGCAAGGTTATAATTGTTGGAAAAAGCTACTCACTGGAACAAATTGGCAAGTTTGTTTATCAGCTTAGCCAATCTACCTATTTTTCTAAAGTAGAGGTTAAAAATATCATTAGAGAAAAACAAACTGGCATTTCCGAGGTAGTTATTTTAGCAGAATTTAAAGAGGGTAACGTTCATGAAAATTAAGGGGCTAACTCTATTAAACAAACTAAGCAAAAGAGAAAAGATACTGTTTTGTATAGTTGTTGTTAGTGCCTTAGTTGCTCTATATCTTTACCGGTATTTTTTTCCCGCGTTAAATAACTACCGGAAACTTGAAACGCAAATTCAAAAGTTAAAAAACAACATAGAAGTCATGGGAAATGCCCGGGAATTAAAAGCCCTGGAACAAAAAAAACTGCTGGAAACAAAACAGGACCTAGCCCAAGCCACAACTAAGTTTTCAACGAATTTACAGGATGGACTTTTTTTAGTCCGCTTTAGTCGTAAATTGCAACAAGAAAATGTTGTTTTAGACAAGTTTAGTCCTCGGGAGATAGTTACAAAAGAGGATATAATAATTTTACCGATAGATTTAGAGCTAAACGGTAATTACCTGCAAGTAGTGAAAATAGTTGCCTTTTTGGAAAATCAAGAAAACTTAACGGAAATTCGTGACTTGAAGTTAGAACCGGAAATAAAACAAGACTCTGAGCAGGGCAGCGAGCCTCCGCTAAATGATATTAATAATGGCGCGGTAAACGCTAGCCTCCTTTTGCTAATTTATTCTAAACCTACTCCAGAAGGGAAACTAGTTTTGAAGGATCTGCAAAACTGGCAATATGGCAGGGCAAACCCTTTTGTGAGTTTAGAGAAAAAAACAACATCTGTCGATGAAAATAATACTAAGGAGTAGTCGGTATTAATTGTATAAAAATTGCTAAAAATACTATTTATAGTACTTCAAGGTAAGTCGATTCCATGTTTATATGGCACTGCTGCCTTGACACTATATTGGAATCAAGCTATATTGAATAAGAGAAATATATTTAGACGATGAGAGGGAGGAGTATTCCTAATACCTTTCCAGAGAGAGGAACCTTGGCTGGAAGTTCCTTAAGAGAATAGGAAGAAAGTCGCCCTGGAGTTGTTTAGCTGAAAACAGTAGGTTAGCCGGGTTTGCCCGTTACAGCAGCTAGAGAGTATGCGTTATTATATTAATTTTTTGATTAACGCAGGAAAAATAAGGTGGTACCACGGAGTTCCTTCGTCCTTTAGATGAAGGGGCTTTTTTAATTAGAAAATAAATTAGATTTAGGAGGCAATTTCATGGGTTCAGAAGCAAAGCTCTCTTCTACATATAATCCTAGGGAGGTAGAAGAAAAATGGTATAGATTTTGGGAGGAAAATAGGTTTTTCCATGCTGAAGCAGAAAAGGATAAGAAACCTTTTACCATTGTTATGCCACCGCCTAACGTGACAGGTTCTTTGCACCTAGGACATGCTATGGATAATACCCTTCAGGATATTCTAATTCGATTCCGTAGAATGCAGGGATATAATGCCCTTTGGGTTCCCGGAACTGACCACGCTGGCATTGCTACTCAAGCTAAAGTTGAAGAACATTTAGCGAAAGAAGGAATAAGTAAGTATGGTCTAGGCAGAGAAAAATTTATAGAAAAGGTTTGGGAGTGGAAACACCAGTACCATGGGAGAATAAGTAAGCAACTGCGAAAAATAGGTTCCTCTTGTGACTGGGAAAGAGAACGTTTTACTATGGACGAAGGCTGCTCAAAAGCTGTCCGGGAAGTATTTGTCCGCTTGTATGAAAAGGGTTTAATTTATAAAGGCAGTTATATTATCAATTGGTGTCCAAAATGTCACACTACTATTTCAGATATCGAGGTTGAGCACCAGGAACAGCCAGGCAACCTCTGGCATCTAAAATACCCATTAAAAGATGAGGATGGGTACGTAGTTGTAGCTACAACTAGACCGGAAACCATGCTGGGAGATACGGCAGTAGCAGTTCACCCGGATGATGAAAGGTATACTGAGCTTGTTGGAAAAACCCTAATTTTACCAATTGTTGGCCGGGAAATACCCATTATTGCAGACAGTTACGTAGACCCAACTTTTGGTTCTGGTGCAGTAAAAATTACTCCCGCCCATGATCCTAACGACTTTGAAATGGCTTTACGACACAATTTACCCCAAATTGTTGTCATTGATAAGGATGCTAAAATGACTGCTGATGCAGGAAAATATGCAGGCTTAGATCGTTATGAATGTCGAAAAAAAATAGTGCAAGAATTAAAGGAAATGGGAGTTCTTTTAGCAATAGATGAACATTCTCATGCTGTAGGACACTGCTATCGTTGTGATACAGTTATTGAACCCTTAGTTTCCAGCCAGTGGTTTGTTAAAATGCAACCTTTGGCAGATCCAGCTATGAAAGCTGTTCAGGAAGGACAGACCAGATTTGTTCCGGAAAGGTTTACGAAAATTTATCTTGGCTGGTTGGAAAATATCCGTGACTGGTGTATATCACGTCAATTATGGTGGGGCCACCGAATTCCTGTGTGGTACTGTCAGGACTGCGGGGAAATAATCTGTCAATCTACAGATCCAGACGTTTGTTCAAAGTGCGGCAGCCACCATTTAGAGCAAGATCCTGATGTCTTGGATACCTGGTTTAGCTCTGGCCTTTGGCCATTTTCCACATTAGGCTGGCCGGAAAAAACTGCAGAATTGGAACATTTTTACCCCACGTCTGTTTTAGTTACAGGCAGGGATATTATCTTCTTCTGGGTAGCGCGCATGATCTTTACAGCTTTGGAATTCATGCAGGAAGTACCTTTTAAAGAAGTATTTATCCATGGCTTAATTTTAGATGCCCAAGGACGTAAAATGAGTAAATCCTTAGGGAATGGTGTTGACCCTATACAAGTAATTGACGAATATGGGGCAGATACACTGCGCTTTATGTTAGTTACAGGAAACACACCAGGTAATGATTTGCGTTTTCAACTTGAACGTTTAGAGGGTACTAGAAATTTTGCCAATAAAATTTGGAATGCTGCCCGTTTTGTACTGATGAATCTCAATGATTACCGGCCAGGCAGTCAAAAACCCCAATTTACCTTAGCTGACCAATGGATTTTAACTAAATATAATCAGACTGTTCAAGGGGTTACAGATTTTTTAGAAAAATATGAACTGGGGGAAGCAGCAAGATTAATTTATGAATTTATCTGGGATTATTTCTGCGATTGGTATATTGAACTGGCTAAACCAAGATTGTATGGCAAAGAAACTGCCGAAAGCAAGTTTACAGCTCAATCTGTAGTTCACTTTGTTTTAGAAAATACATTAAAGCTTTTGCATCCTTTTATGCCTTTTATTACAGAAGAAATCTGGCAGCAGCTGCCTCATGAAGGGGAAACGATTATGCTTGCCAATTGGCCGGAAGTAAAGGCAGCTTATGATTCTCCTGAAGCGGAACAACAAATGGATTTAATTATGGAAGCAATAAGGTCCATTAGAAATATTCGTGCCGAAATGAATGTACCTTTAGGTAAAAAAGCAGAGGCCATTATTTTAGCAAGGGAAGAACAGCAATACCAAATTTTCAACATAGGTAAAAAATATTTAGAACAATTAGCTGCAGCCCAGCCTGTAAAAATATACGCTAACCTGGAAAGTAAACCAGAAAAGGCTGCTGCTGCTATTGTAGGAGACATTGAAATTTATTTGCCTTTAGAAGGATTAATTGATTTACAAGTCGAAGTCAAGCGTTTAGAAAAAGAATTGGCCATAGCTCTAAAAGAATTAGACAGAGTAACCAATAAATTAAATAACAAGGGCTTTTTAAGTAAAGCTCCTGCTGAAGTCATTGCCAAAGAGCAAGGCAAGCAGCGGGAAATGCAGGTGAAAGTTAAAGCTGTTCAAGAAAGATTGGCTATGCTAAAAGGTTAATGAAAGGTGAAGCAAAAAATGAATTTTCCAGAAGCATTAGAATATATAACAGAGCTAACTAAATTTGGCTGGAATCCGGGTTTGGCAAGAATCGAAAAACTGATGGAAATCCTTGACCATCCGGAAAAAAGCCTCAAAGTGATTCATGTTACCGGAACCAATGGCAAAGGATCTACCTCAGCAATGATCAGCAATATTTTACAAGCAGCAGGTTACAAGGTGGGGCTATTTACTTCGCCTCACCTTCACACCTATACAGAAAGAATACAGATTAACGGAGCACAGATACCGGAAGAAAGAATGGCTCAGTTAGTGACGGCTTTAAAGCCTAATTTAGAAAAGATGGTTGCCGAAGGCTTTGAACATCCTACGGAATTTGAAGTAATAACTGCCTTGGCTTTACTGTACTTTGCTCAGGAACAAATTGATTTTTGTGTTTTAGAAGTTGGCTTAGGGGGTGCCATAGATTCGACAAATGTGGTTCAGCCTTTAGTTGCAGTAATTACTAATATTGCAATGGATCATATGGATTATTTAGGCAATACCTTAGGGGAAATTGCTAAAGTTAAAGCGGGAATTATTAAGCCTGGCTGTAAAGCAATAACAGCATCTGATCAGGCCGAGGCCCTATCCGTAATTAGAGAAGTTTGTGCTGAAAAAAATGTAGATCTCTATGAAGTGGGAAAAGATATTATATATCAAATCAAAAACTTAAGCTCAGAAGGGACCTGTTTTGATTTAAAGGGCTTAGGCAGAAATTATGTTGATTTATGGCTGCCTTTAATTGGTTCTCACCAAGGACGGAATGGGGCGGCAGCAATTGCAGCTGTAGAAGCATTAAGCTTTTTTGATATTCAAATTTCTGAAGAGGCAATACGGGAAGGACTGCAGAAAACAATTTGGCCGGGAAGATTAGAATTAGTTAGGAAGAATCCGCAAATACTGATTGATGCGGCACATAATTTAGAGGGGGCTCTCTCCTTACAGCGGGCAATAAAAGAAATTTTCCACTATAAGAACCTTGTTTTTGTTTTAGGAATGCTAGCCGATAAAGAAAGGGAAAAGGTTTTGGATGTATTGGGACCTTTAGCTCAAAAAATTGTCATTACTAAACCAAACAGTCCCAGGGCAAATAACTGGGAGGAATTGGCCCTTATGGCTCAAAAATATACGGAAGATGTTTATCGGCAAGAGGACATTGCCCAAGCTGTAGAAAAAGGAATCAGCTTGACTGGCCCCGAGGATTTACTTTGTATTACAGGGTCTATTTACATGATTGCTGAGGCGAGAGCTTATTTACTTTCTAAAACTGATTAAAAGAGGTTAGGCCATGACAAATATAGTTTTAGCGTCTTCATCGCCAAGGCGTAAGGAATTGTTGGAAGTTTTAGGGTTGAATTTTCAGATTAGTACGAGTGCAGTAGATGAATCAATTGGGGAAGGTTTATCACCTTCCCAGGCAGTTGAATGCTTAGCCTTAAAAAAGGCACAGGCCGTAGCCCCAAAATATCCTCGCAGCCTTATTATTGGCGCTGATACAGTAGTCGCTTTAGATAATTTGCTTCTAGGCAAACCTAAAGATGACGATGATGCTTTAGCTATGCTATTAAAACTCCAGAATAGGAGACACCAAGTCTATTCGGGCGTTGCACTGGTGAACACTTCCACAGGTGAGTATAGCAAAGCTCATGAAGTAACAAATGTTGAGTTTAGGCCAATTGGGAAAGAAGAAGCGTTAAGGTATATAAAAACTAGAGAACCTGAAGGCAAGGCTGGAGCATACGCTATCCAGGGTTATGGCTCTATTTTTGTGAAAAGAATAGAAGGAGACTATTTTAATGTAGTAGGGTTGCCCTTATTCCTCTTAAGCAGACTGTTTAAAAACTATGGAGTAGAAGTATTTTAAAATTATAGCAAAGTAATTTTGTTGGAATATCTGGGAAATTAAGTTATAATGAAGCTAAGTACAAATTTAATTAGCGGAGAGATAGCGATGGAGTATCACTTAACCATCAAAGAACTTCCAGATGAATTACGTCCTAGAGAGAGAATTGTGCAGGCCGGCCCTGAGGCACTTAGCAATACAGAACTTTTAGCCATTTTATTAAGGACAGGCAGCCAGAAGCAATCTGCTTTGGAACTGGCAAATCAAATCTTGCGGGAAGCCGAAGGGCTTTCCTTTTTGGTAACAGCTTCTTTAGAAGAACTAACTGCTATTCCAGGTATAGGAGTAGCAAAAGCAGCACAAATTAAAGCAGCAGTAGAGATAGGTAGGCGTTTGTCGGCTTACCGTATCGAACCTAAAGTTACCATTCAATCGCCGGATACTGCTGCTAATTTATTAATGGATGAAATGCGCTTTTTAGATCGGGAGTATTTTAAGACACTTTTTCTGAATACGAAAAATCATGTTCTAGGATTGGAAACTATTTCCATAGGAAGTCTTAACTCATCAATTGTCCATCCTCGGGAGCTATTCAAACAGGCTGTTAAAAAGAGCGCAGCTGCCATTATCTTAGCACATAACCACCCTAGCGGGGACCCTACACCCAGCAGAGAAGATATAGATGTAACTAAACGCCTCATTGAAGCTGGAAAAATTATGGGAATAGAGGTTTTAGACCATATAATAATCGGTAACGGTACTTATGTTAGTCTTAAAGAACGTGGTCAGATGTAACGATTTTTTTACATGACTTTAGATAGTTGCCCAAATCTTTCCCTTGCTGAGCTTTCTTCATTCATTTATAATTATTCGTAGCAATAGATACATGCTTTAACATAATATTACATAATAATACATTTTACGATTGATGTATTAACGAAGGGCTTGGAAGGGGATAAATAAGTTGTATTTCTCTAGAGATTTGGGTATAGATTTAGGAACTGCTAATACATTAGTTCATGAAAAAGGAAAAGGGATTATTTTACAGGAACCATCTGTAGTTGCTATGCAGAAAGATACAGGAAACGTTTTAGCTGTAGGTGAAGAAGCTAAAAAGATGATTGGACGTACTCCGGGAAATATTGTAGCCATTAGGCCCATGAAAGACGGGGTAATTGCTGATTTTGACGTTACCCAGGCGATGCTGCGTTATTTTATTAGTAAAGTTGCCAAAAAAACCATGTTCGCAAGGCCCAGGGTTGTTGTAGGTGTTCCCTCTGGTGTAACTGCTGTGGAAGAAAGAGCCGTTCGTGAGGCGGCTATACAGGCTGGAGCAAAAGAAGCTTACTTAATTGAAGAACCTATGGCTGCTGCAATTGGAGCAGGTTTACCTGTTCATGAACCCACAGGAAACATGATTGTAGATATAGGCGGAGGAACCACAGAAGTTGCAATTATTTCTTTAGGTGGTATTGTTACCAGCCGCTCAATTCGTATAGGCGGAGATGAAATGGACGAGGCAATTGTCCAACATATTAAAAAGAATTACAATTTAATGATTGGGGAACGTACTGCCGAAGAGATTAAAATGCAAATCGGAGCGGCATATTTTGCTAACCGGGAGCAAGATGCTGAAAGGGAGAAGAGTCAGTATCCTGTTCGTGGTCGAGATTTAGTAAGTGGACTGCCAAAAACCATAGAAGTTAGTGCCAAAGAAATACAGGAAGCCTTAGCTGAACCAGTAGCCAGCATTTTAGAGGCTATTAAAGTATGCTTAGAAAAAACTCCTCCTGAATTAGCAGCAGATATTATGGACCGTGGAATCGTACTGGCAGGAGGAGGTTCTTTGCTTTGGGGGTTGGACTATTTGGTTAGCGAGGAAACTGGGATGCCTGTGCACATGGCTGAGGATCCTCTTACCTCTGTTGCCAATGGAACTGGCAAAGTGTTAGAGAATATTGAGGTTTTAAAGAGAGTATTAATATCCCCTAAAAGGCTAGGATAAGAGGGTGTTTGGGTGTGGCCCGTTTTCGTATCAAAAAAATACAAATAATTTGTTTAGTGCTGCTGGTTATTGGAGCTGTTACAGTGCATATGACGGCAGCTGCTAACAATTTTTCTACTCCTGTAACTAACTGGATTCGTAATATTTTAGCCCCGCTGCAAAGCGGGGTTACTATTGTTACTAAGGGTACAGGAGATACCTTAAAAGGGCTGCTGTCGTTTAAAAGTATTCAAGCAGAGAATAAAAGACTAAAAGCTCAAATTGATCAATTAACGGCTGAAAACAATCAGCTAGAAGAGTATAGACAGCAAGATCTTAGACTTAGGCAAATGTTGCGTTTACAAAGCAGTCTGGGCTCGAATTACGAACTTGAAGCCGTTGAAGTAATTTCTCGTGATATTAAAAATTGGAATAAGGTTTTAACAATTAATAAAGGTTCAGCCAATAACCTTAAAGTAGGTATGGCTGTTATGAGTTATGCTGGTTTAGTTGGAAGGATTAGTCGTGTTGGAGTAAATACGGCTGATGTACTTCTACTGCAGGATAGGCAAGGAGCCGTGGCGGGTCTAATTCAAGCTTCACGTTTTCCGGGTGTAGTGGAAGGAACTACAGATGATTCTGGATTGCTCCAAATGATTCATTTGCCTTATGATGCACCTGTACTAAAAAACCAAATTGTTATTACTTCTGGCCTAGGCGGCGTGCTGCCTAAGGGCTTAAGGATTGGTTATATAGTTAGCGTTAAAACAGAGCCTGACGGTCTAATGAAAAAAGCATTAATTAAACCTTTTGCCGATTTTAACAGATTAGAAGAATTATTAGTTGTTACAGAGGTAAAAGGGGGCAGTTAAATGTCTAGGTATATTGTTTTAGGAGTGCTTTTATTAATTAGCCTGCTTTTAGAGTCCACTGTTTTAGACTATTTTAAAATTGCAGGTACAAAGCCGGATTTGCTTTTGCTTTTAGTTGTCTTTAGTGGCCTATTACATGGGCATGTAGTGGGTGCGAAAACAGGTTTTATCTTTGGCTTGGTGGAAGACCTATATACAGGAAGTTTTTTGGGCTTGAATGCCGTATCTAAGATGCTGGTGGGATACTTAGTTGGCTGGAGTGAGACAAAAATATTTAAGGAAAACCTATTTATTCCTGCCTTGACTTCCTTTGTTTCCACGTTTCTGGCAAATATTATTTATATTGTCATAGCTATGCTTGCAGGGATCGATCACAAGATTATTGCTTATGTTTGGCATGATACCTTAACTTTAGCTTTGTTTAATGCATGCCTTGCTCCTTTCTTTTATGGGAAATTTTATCAGGAGGCAAAAAAAGGAGTATTGGCGGTGAAAAGGTATTGATTTTTGACTTACTGCCTTGGGAAAAAGGGGTAAACGGCAAATGGAAGAACAACGAAAAAAACTAAAGAAAACTATGAACTTTTTTTTAGCTACCTTAATCCTGATCTTTGCTGGGTTAGGAATTAGGCTTATTTTTTTACAAGTTTTTAGAGCAGAAGTGTATCAAACTAAATCACAGCAAAATCAAATGCGTTTGCTAGAAATTGAAGCTAGAAGGGGAGAAATATTAGATCGGAAAAATCAAGTTTTAGCAACTAGTAAACCAGTATTTACTATTTCCCTGGCTCATTTGGATAAACCACAAGAACAAGAACAATCCATACGGAAACTGGCGGAATTATTAAACCGGCCAGATTTAACCGCCGATGTAATTGGGGAAATGGTTAAAAGCCACCCCCAAAAGTATGAACCAGTTGAGATTGTGAAGATACCATGGGGAAGAGAGTCTGTAGAACTGATCAGTAGAATTGAAGAAAATAGGAGTCAACTTCCAGGAGTTAGTATCTTGGAGCAGCCCCAACGGTACTATCCTAACGGCAGCTTGGCAGGACATTTACTTGGCTTTATTGGGAAAATCAATGAACAGGAATTATCCCGGTATGGAAAGGACATGTACGGCTTAAACGATAAGATTGGCAAATTTGGTTTAGAAAAGGCTTTTGAACTAATTTATAAGGACGGCAAAGAAGTTGGTTTAAGAGGAAGAAAAGGTGCTGAGCAGGTCGAAGTAAATGCACGAGGACAAGTAGTTCAAGAAATGCCATTAGTGATTCAACCTGTTCCTGGAAATACTATTAAACTGACCATTGATGGAAAACTGCAGAAAACACTGGAAAAATCCATGGATGATGTAATTTCCCAATTAAAGACTGCCTATCCAAAAGCAGGTGCTGGGGCAGCGGTAGTTATCAATGTGAAGACTGGTGAAATTTTGGCATTAGCCTCCAAACCAGACATGAATCCCAATGACTTTGTTGATGGTACTTACGCCAAGAAGCTAGACTACTATAATAATAAAAACCTTTTGCCTATGTATAATAGAGCTGTTCAGGCTGCTTATCCCCCCGGTTCAACTTTTAAAATGATTACGGGAATGGCAGGATTAGCTTCAGGCAAGGTTAAAGTAACAGATTCCGTTGTTTGTAGTGGCGCCTATTGGAAACCACCGTATATTAAATGTTGGGGTGTCCACGGCACTGTTAACTTCTACCATGCTTTTGCTGTTTCCTGCAACACTTTCTTCCAGTATGCGGGAGATAAAGCTACTATACAGTATATTGATCAAGTGGCGAAGGAATTTGGCTTAGGCAGTAAAACTAAAACGAGTGGTATTTTAGGTGAATCAGCCGGGGTCCTTCCATCACCGGAAAGGAAAGCGGAACTAAATGAAAAATGGGTGAAAGAACAATATGAAGACAACCTACAAACATTAGAAGCAAAATATAAAGTTCTGCTAGCTAAAGCAGATGAAAAAGAGCAAGACAAGTTGCTGCAGCAGAAAAAAGATGATCTGAAAGTAATTAAGGATGAATATAGGACTAATTATGACTTTTATGTAAAATGGAGGCCCTACGAAACTTACAATACCTCCATTGGACAGGGAGACAATAACTATACAATGCTGCAGATGGCTAATTATATAGCAACTTTGGCTAACGGAGGTAAGCGTTATCGACCTTATTTGTTAGAAGAGGTAATTGCACCAGATGGAAGAGTTATAGAGAAATTTGGTCCTAAGTTAGAGCATAAAGTTTCCTTAGACCCACAAATTCTGAAAGAAGTAAGAAGGGGCATGTTGGCTGTAACCCAGCCGGGAGGAACTGCCTGGAGTTTATTTAACAATTTCCCTGCGGATATTCAAGTGGCAGCAAAGACAGGTACAGCTCAAACAGGCCGCAAAGGCGATGATAAAAACAGTGAATTCCATGGCGTATTTGTAGCTTTTGCTCCCTATGATGACCCGGAAATTGCTTACGCGGGAATTATCGAATATGGAAGACACGGAGGCACTTCAGCTGGTTTAGTTGCCAAAGCTGTTTTTGAAGAGTATTTCGGTATTACCCCCAAGAGCCAAGATATTAAAACTAGGGTTTTACAGTCTCCATTATTGGAAGAATAGTTAAAGCTGGGCAAAATGGCAATTATTTACCATTTTTGAGCCTAGCTTTGATTTTTTAACAAGAAAGTACTAGAGTCAACCTAATTTTGTATCAAAATGTCCGAATATGCGAGAATAGCAAAGAAAAAAGCTTGTTCTTTTTCTATTCTTAAGCAGGATTTGCCTTTATTTACGTAGAAACATATTGACATAAGGTTGAAGGTTTATCAATAAATGGTAGAGTATTGCTTTATTTTTTTGTAAAATTCTTGGTAATATTTATTATGAGCAATCCTCCCATGGATTCAAGCTACATTGAGCGGAATGGAGCTTCTACTATGACGCAAACAAAAAGTGTACAAGTTAAAAATTATATTCCTGCAGAGGATGAAACAATTTTAATCCAACGTACTATTAGATCGGGGCAAGTTATCCGTTATCCTGGCAATGTTGTGGTAATGGGTGATGTAAATCCCGGGGCAGAAATTGTAGCCGGTGGAAATATAGTCATAATGGGGCATTTAAGGGGTGTTGTACACGCAGGTGCTTTTGGAAATGAACAAGCTGTAGTAGCGGCATTCAAATTGCAGCCAACCCAGCTTAGGATAGCAAACCATATTACACGTGCTCCTGATGAGGAGGAACTCCCGCCTCAACAACCGGAGATTGCTAAAATTAAAAACGAAGTTGTGGTAATCGAACAGTTTCATCCTTGGATTAAACATGCTTAAATTTTTACTGACATACTAATTGGGGTTAGAGGAGGAAATTTGATGGGAGAAGTAATAGTAATTACCTCAGGAAAAGGAGGAGTAGGTAAAACTACTTCTAGTGCCAATATTGGTACAGGATTAGCAGCAATGAATAATAAAGTCGTTTTGGTAGATACAGATATCGGATTGCGTAATTTAGATGTAGTCTTAGGTTTAGAAAATAGAATTGTCTATGATATTGTCGATGTTGTTAATGGACATTGCCGTTTAAAACAGGCTTTAATTAGAGACAAGCGTTTTGAAGATTTGTGCCTGTTGCCGGCAGCCCAAACTAAGGATAAAACAGCAGTAAATCCCGAACAAATGAAAGAATTATGTGCTGTTTTACAAGAAGAGTTTGAGTATGTGTTAATTGATTGCCCGGCAGGAATTGAACAGGGCTTTAAAAATGCAATCGCTGGTGCCCAACGTGCAGTTGTAGTAACTACACCAGAGGTTGCTGCTGTTAGGGATGCGGATCGGATTATTGGACTTTTGGAGGCAGCCGAAATTGCTGCTCCTAAGCTGGTTCTTAATCGGTTTAGACCAAACATGGTTAAAAAGGGAGATATGATGGATATTCACGATATTATAGATATCTTGGCCATCGATATCCTTGGTGTTGTACCTGAAGATGAAGCAATAGTCGTTTCAACCAATAAGGGTGAACCTGCTGTTCTAGACAATACTTCTCGGGCGGGACAAGCATATCGCAATATTGCTCGCCGCATAACCGGAGAAGATGTACCATTAATGAACTTGGATGCAAACGATGGTTTTATGAGTAAACTTAAAAAATTCTTTGGTGTGGGCTAAGAATAGGAACGGAGGTATGGGCCGTGTTGGATTTTTTTCAACGACTTTTTGCGAAAGATACAAATAATGCCAGCAAAAAAGTTGCTACAGAAAGGTTGCGTTTGGTATTGGTACATGACCGGGCTGATATATCACCCCATTTATTACAATCCCTGAAAGAAGATTTAATTAAAGTGATTTCCGAGTATATGGAAATTGACCAAGGTAATCTGGAAGTAAGTTTAGCCAATGAAAGCGATTCCATAGCTTTAGTTTGCAATATTCCTGTCTTAAGAATGAAAAGATCTGCAAGCTAATAATTTGCAATATTTTCAACTGCTCTTCAAGAGCAGTTTTTTAGTTTATCTAGAAATTCCCCCTAGAAGCACCTTCGGCAATAAGCTATAATAGCAACGTGGAAGGTGAAACTAAATGTTCGACAAAAAATTATTAAAAAATTTAGATATGACTTTTTTATTGGGGATAATTGCCATATTAATTATGAGTGTTTTTGTTTTAGCAAGTGCTTCAGCCCATGTGATGCCTAACGATGTTTATTACTTTGCTAAGAAGCATTTGATGTTCATTGTTACAGGTTTAGGCATGATGATTTTTATTGGCAGCTTAAATTATGTCCAGTTAGCCAGAATGCAGAGGCTGCTGTACATTATCAATATTTTAATTTTACTTATTGTGTTAATTCCTGGCATCGGCAAAACCTCAAACGGTGCTCAAAGCTGGATTGGCATCGGCAGCTTTACTTTGCAGCCTTCGGAATTTGCTAAGGTAATTTTAATTATTACTTTTGCTCAATTTTTAAGCAATAAGCAGGGCAAATTAAATACCTTTAAGGATTTTATACCTTGCTTCTTATATGTGTCTGTTCCATTGCTCTTAATCTTATTACAGCCTGATTTAGGTACTTCTTTAGTATTTATTGCTATTATGTTTGGAATGATGTTGGCTGCGGGTGCTAACCCTAAAATTTTAGGCGGCTTGTTTTTTGGCGGAATACTCTTTATTGTAATTACCTTATGGATGCACTTTCATTTTGGTTTACCTTTGCCTTTAAAAGATTATCAAATAATGCGTTTGGTAGTTTTTTTAAATCCTTATAACGATGGCAAAGGAGGATTAGGTGCAGGTTACAACATTATTCAGTCTCTGATTGCTGTTGGCTCTGGAGGAATTTGGGGTAAGGGATTGGGACATGGTTCCCAGGGGCAGCTTAATTTTCTACCGTACCATCATACAGATTTTATTTTTTCCGTGATTGGAGAAGAGCTTGGTTTAATTGGTGGATTATTGTTACTAGCGTTGTATTTTTTAATTCTATACAGAGCTTTGCGCATTGCTATGCAGGCAAAAGATATGTATGGTTTACTATTGGTTATGGGTGTCGTTTCGATGTTTACATTTCACATTTTAGAAAACATTGGCATGGCAATCGGGGTAATGCCCATTACAGGTATTCCTTTACCCCTCTTTAGTTATGGAGGTAGCAATATGTGGGCCAATCTAGCCGCTTTGGGATTAATCTTAAGCGTTAATTTGCGGCGGCAGGTTATCGCATTTTAATTTAAATTACTAATAGCCAAGAATTTTTCTTGTGCTATTTTTTTATTTACGTGTTGGTATAAATATTTCTAAGCTTTGGTTTGGAAATATGCCCAATAAAATAATTAGTAATATTGAGAGATAATAAAATAGTAATTGCCAGACTCAAAAGAAGTACTAGAATTTTATCAAGAAAGGTATGTATATAACTGTCAAAGTTTAATCTGGCATAAAGAAGTTTAACTATAAAGCCGTGTAAGAGATAAACATTTCTCGATCGAGCGCCAAAAGCACTGAAAACAGTTTTATTTTTAGGTACAAATAACAACATCCAAATTGAAATTAGCACAGCAATGGCATAAATTATTAATCGGTAAATACCAGCATACCAATGAGCTGCATGAAGGAATTGATAAGAATAGCATCCGTAAAGCCATCTATAATCAAAATAATTGAGAAGAATATAAATGAAAAAACAAATAAGCAGGAGCAAGATGGGGAAATATTTTTTCCTCCAGTACAAAGACAATTTAGCTAGTAAATTGTCTTTGCGAGTATAATAGCCCATTAAAAAGAAGGGAAAGAAATATATTGTTCTAGAAACACTTAAATAGCTGCCAATTGTATTATCATATCCGGCTAGAATAGCTAAAATTATGGAAATGCAGATGGGATATTTCAGTTTGGTAAAGTAGGGTAGGATCATTTTCCAAATAAACAAAGAAGCAAAATACCACATTAACCAGTAGGGAGTTAGTAAAGAAAATTTGTAGCTAAAATCTCCGAGTACTAACCTGTTAAAAAATAAGTACAAAAGTTGAAAAACAACATATGGGAGGAAAATAGAATTAATAGACTTGATATAGTCAATTTCATTTTCGCAACTATGGGAGAAATAGCCATTAATAAATATAAATAAGGGCATATGAAAAGAATAGATAAAAACATAAAAAACTTTAAAGCTTAGATCATTTACAATGAACGGCTCTATCATATGTCCCAGCACAACTAAGGCAATTAAAAAGAATTTAAGGTTATCAAAGTAATAATCACGATTTAGTTCAGAATACACAAAATTCCCTTCTTTTTCTGATGATAAAAATTATATGCTGATTATAGCAAAAAATATCTACAAATTACGACAATTTAGCATAAAAAAATAACCACACTAAAAACAATACCATATTTTAGGCTAAGGTTGCAACGGATAGCTGCAAAATACAAAACCCCTTTTGTGTAATAAAGTCCCAATATATTCATATATTGCTAGTAGAGTAAATGCTAAAAATTATTAAAAATTAATTTTAACGCAGGAGGGGTAATCTTGAAGGGATCCTGGCAAAATAAGGATTACAATAATTGGTATGATAATCTGGACATTGACAAATATAAAACTGCTTCACTAAGTTCTACTTATGGTTATAAAAGAAAAAATTCTTTTCTGAAACACCTATGGATTAAGCAATTCTTTGGAGCACTTATTTTATTTGCTGTTTTTTTAGTATTCTTTTCCTGGAAAAGCCCCGGAGTTGTTAGCATACAGGAAAATGTAAGATATTTATTGGCAGAAGAAAAAAGCGATTTTACACCTGTTTTAGAAACAATGGTCAGGGAAGGATTATGGCTAGATTCCTACGACCTGCAGGTATACCGTTCAGAGTTACCTATGTCTATTCCTGTTTCCGGAAAATATGTGCAAAATTTTGGCTGGGTAGAAACAAATTCCGGTGAAAATAAGTTCCATCCAGGTATAGATATCGAAACTGAGGCTGCTGCACCTGTACGGGCAGCTTTAGATGGTAAAATTTCAAAAGTAAGCCATAAGCAAAATTTAGGCAGAATAATAGAAATTACTCACCAAAACAATACTGTTACAATTTATGGTTTGCTAGGGGAAATTCTGGTTGATGAAGGCCAATTAGTTAAGCAGGGAGATATCATAGGTAAAACAAAAGCTGGGGAGCAGGGCCAGCAGGTAAAACTGCATTTTGAGGTTCGAGAAAAGGGGAAAGCTATTGACCCCTTGGATAAAATAACTAATAACCAGGGTACCATTTAAGGTGTAAAATGAAAATCGCTGAGTTATGGGGAGTAAAAATAATTATTAATGATTTTTTTCTGCTTTTAATTTTGGCCTACGGAATGCTTGGAGTATTGCCGCAGGTATTTATTATTTTTACCCTAATATTAATTCATGAAATGGCTCATATTAGGGTTGCGGTTCAGGCAGGAATAAAAGTTAAGGAAATTGAGCTCTACCCTTTCGGAGGCGTTGCTCGAGTTGAGGGAGTACTACAAAGCAACCCTCAACTGGAAATGAGAGTTGCTCTTGCCGGCCCCTTTATGAATTTTTTATTGTGGACTTTAGGCTTTATTATCCATAGTAATTTTCATTGGCAAGGAAGTTTGTACCACTGTTTTATGCAGGCCAATTTAACTATGGGATTGTTCAACCTTCTTCCGGTATTACCTTTAGACGGGGGCAGGATTTTAAGAGCATACTGGGCTAAAAAAAGTGGGGATTTACAAAAGGCTACCTGGCAAGTTGCTCTTTGGGGAAAGTACTGCGCCGCAGCTTTAATTATAGGTGGTTTAATTAGTTTTGCATTACACTATACTGACCTAATGGCTGTTATTACAGCACTTTTCATTTTTATTGCTTCCCGCAAGGAAGAGGAGGCATCCCAATACATTTTCCTGCGCTTTTTGCTGAGAAAAAACCAGGAAATCAGCAGCAAAGGATTACTGCCTCTTAAATGTTTTAGTGCTTTAGATACTTTACAAATAAAGGAAATAATTACAAAATTCAGTCCAAATATGTATCATCTAGTTATTGTTTTAGATAAAAAGGGAAATTTTAAAGCTAGGATAACAGAACATGAGCTGTTAAGAGCTTTTTTTCAATTAGGTGGTTCCTGTACTTTGGGAAAAATGATCCAAGGCTAGTAATTTGACAATAGAATTATTATGCTTAGAATAAAGGGAAAAATAGTATTGTGTAGAAATATTTATATTTTACGTACTAACAAGTTTATTGAGATAGCGGAGGATAAAAATGCGGCAACTAGTCGAAGAACAATTACTGCCAAGGGTAACAAAACCAATACGTTATCAGGGCAATGAATGGAATTCTATCCATAAAGATTGGTCGGAAATAAAAGTTCGTCTTGCTTTTGCTTTCCCAGATTTATATGAAGTGGGGATGTCACATTTAGGGTTGCATATACTCTATGGGCTAGTTAATAAAGAAAAAGACTTTTTAATGGAACGAGTTTTTGCTCCCTGGGGTGATATGGAAGAATTAATGGGCCAAAATAATGTGCCTTTATTTAGTTTAGAGTCTTACCATCCGGTAAAAGATTTTGATTTGCTGGGCTTTACTTTGCAATATGAAATGAGTTTTACCAATATTTTAAACATGCTAAATTTAGCAGAAATGCCACTACTAGCCAAAGACCGGGATGATAGTTTTCCGGTGGTCATAGGAGGAGGCCCTTGTGCCTATAATCCGGAGCCATTGGCACCTTTTTTTGATATTTTTGTATTAGGAGACGCAGAAGAATTATTATTGGAGATTCTAAATTTAGCTAAAGAAATGAAAAAGCAGTACGGAGACAGACTGCCTAAAGAAAAATTTTTACAGCAGGTTAGTAAACTGCAAGGTATTTACGTACCTTCCTTCTATAAAGTGATTTATTCAGAAGAGGGTAAAATCGAAAGCATTGAGCCTGTAAATGAAAATGTTCCTGCTAAAGTCCAAAAAAGAGTAGTTAAAAATTTAGACGAAGCTTACTTCCCTACGAAACCCATTGTGCCTTTTGCGGATACAGTGCATAATCGTGTAATGGTTGAAGTAGCCAGAGGTTGCACTAGAAGCTGTCGCTTTTGCCAGGCAGGTATAGTTTATCGGCCGGTTAGGGAACGAAGCCAAGAAACACTGCTGCAGCAGGCTAAAGAACTTGTCAAAAATACTGGCCACGATGAAATTGCTTTGACTTCTTTAAATACTGCCGATTACAGCTGCGTAGAACCCCTAACCACTGCTTTATTAGATAGCTTGCAAGAGGATAAAGTTGGTATTTCCTTACCTTCTTTAAGAGTAGATGCTTTTTCTGTCAATTTAGCCAAGAAGATTCAAGAAGTACGGAAAAGTGGTTTAACCTTTGCTCCGGAAGCAGGAACCCAAAGACTGCGGGACGTGATTAACAAGGGTGTAACTGAGGAAGATTTAATAACAGCAGTTTCCGGTGCCTTTGCAGCAGGTTGGACCCATATAAAACTTTATTTTATGATTGGTTTACCAACAGAAACAAAAGAAGATATTGCTGGCATAGCAGACTTGGCTTATCGAGTTCTTAATAAAGGAAGGCAGATTCTAACAGGGCAAAACATTAAAAAACCGCCCCGGGTGACAGTTAGTGTTTCTTCCTTTGTGCCTAAATCCCATACGCCTTTTCAGTGGGTTCCCCAAGATCCAATTGCTGTTTTACAGGAGAAGCAGCAGTACTTAAAGAGCCTCTTAAAGGATCGGCGAATTACCTATAATTATCACGATGCCAAATTAAGTTTACTGGAAGCAGTTTTTGCCAAAGGAGACAGAAGGCTTGGGGAAGTTTTACAGTTGGCTTGGCAAAAGGGATGTAAATTTGATAGTTGGTCTGAGTACTTTAAATATAATACTTGGTTAAAGGCTTTTGAGGAAATTGGACTGGATCCGGAATTTTATGCATACCGAAAAATTGAGTTGACAGAGATGCTTCCTTGGGAACACCTGGAAACAGGTGTTAGCAAAAATTACTTACGTAAGGAGTTCGAGAAAGCAGTTCAAGGAGAATTAACTAAGGACTGCCGTTTTAGCAGCTGCGGGGCATGTGGTATTTGTTCTAGTTTAAAGGTCAAACCTGTGTTTCAAAGGGAGGCTAAAAGTCAATGAGGGTAAGAATTAGGTTTGCAAAAGGAAACCAAGTAAGATTTATTTCCCATCTGGAATTAATGAAAACATTTGAAAGAGCAATTCGCCGGGCAAGGATTCCCATTGCTTTTTCCGAAGGATTTAATCCTCACCCTAAAATGTCCTTTGCCACAGCATTGGCTGTAGGGGTTACGGCAGATACAGAATATCTTGATTTGGAGTTGCGGCAGGAAATGAGCCCTGAAGAAGTTTGGCAAAGGCTCCGGCAGAATTTGCCGGAAGGCTTTCGTATTCTGAGCAGTCACTTAGTTAACTCCAAAACTCCTCCATTAATGAGCATTGTGGCCGCGGCGGAATACGAAGTTAAGGTTAAATTAATAACTGAACAGCATAAAGCCCAAATTGATCAGGCCATAGAGCACTTGTTAGAGCAAGATTCAGTTACGATAGTTAAGAAGGGTAAAAAAGGATTGCAAAATAAAGAAATTAGAGCGGGGATTTTTCAGCTGGAATGTTTGGCAGTGGAAAATGGCTGGGCCACTTTTAAAATGTTTGTCCAGGCAGGAAGCAAGTGTAATATTAGGCCGGAAGAGGTACTAAGGGCCATCCGGGAAAAGGAAAATATTCCCCTAGACCTGGGTTTGGTAATTGTTAACCGTACTGCTTTATTGGCTGGCCAAGAGGGGCATTTTGTTTCACCTCTGGAGCTTAGTGGGGTTTAAGGAGTTGAAGACTCGTGTTTAAAGAAATTGTGATTCAAGCAAACCCTCTAGAAACAGTAGCTGCAGTATTGGAAGATCATAGATTAGCCGAAATTTATTTTGAAAGATCCATGGAACAGCGCTTAGTCGGTAATATTTACCGAGGTAAAGTGGAAAATGTTTTACCTGGGATGCAGGCTGCTTTTATCGATATTGGTTTAGAAAAGAATGCATTTTTGTATGTTGAAGATGCTTTCCCTGCTAAACCGGAAGGGGGACATAAAGAAGTAGAAAAGCAACAGCCTAATATTGGCGATTTATTAAAAAAAGGCCAAACTTTAATTGTGCAGGTTACAAAGGAGCCTCAAGGCACTAAAGGACCAAGAGTTACTACTAATATTACTCTGCCGGGAAGGTATTTGGTTTTAATGCCTATGCTAGACTACATAGGTATATCCAGACGCATTACTGACGAAACAGAAAGAAATCGTTTAAAAAAAATTGCCCAGGATCTAGATCGAGGGAATATTGGCGTAATTGTACGCACTATAGCCCAAGGGTATAGTGAAGAGGAGTTAAAGGATGATTTTAACTCCTTATTCCAAACCTGGTTGAAAATTAAGAGCAAAATGCAAAGCCTAGCTGCTCCGGTTCTAATTCATAGTGATTTAGAATTAATGCAGCGCCTATTGAGGGATATTTTAACGGAAGATACAGATAGGATTGTTGTGAACAGTAGAAATACCTATCTAAAAACTCTGGATTATGCGGAAACATTAGCTCCCAATTTAAAACATAAAATTATGCTAAAAGAAACAGAAGAACTTTTAGCTGAATACCAAATTCCTTTACAAATAGAGCAGGCACTGAAACGTAAAATATGGTTAAACTGTGGCGGCTACCTAATTATTGAACATGTAGAGGCTTTAACTGTAATCGATGTTAATACGGGCAAATATGTAGGGAGTACTACTTTAGCTGATACAGTTTTTCGAACAAATATTGATGCTGCCGTAGAAATTGCTCGTCAGCTTCGCTTAAGGGACATTGGCGGTATTGTAATAATCGATTTTATTGATATGAGTAATGAAGGTCACCGCTCTTTAGTTTTAGAGACTCTAGAAAAAGAGCTGAAAAAGGATAGAACCAAAACTCATATTTTGGGATTGACTCAATTGGGTTTAGTAGAATTAACGAGGAAAAAAGTTAGGCAAGAAATTTCCAACATCCTCCAAAAGGATTGCCCCTACTGTCGAGGAAGGGGTAAGGTCCTTTCGGAAGAAACCATTAGTTTAGAAGCACGAAGACAAATAGCAGCTTTTGCTGCTTTGACTACTGCTCCAATTATTAAGGTAAAAGTTCATCCGGCAGTGGCTGCTTTGCTGGTAGGTGAAGAAGGTCGGCTTTTGGCTCAACTCCAAGAACAAACAGGCAAAAAAATAATTGTATTTGGTTTTTCTAGCATCCATTTGGAGGATGTAAAATTAGAAAGAAAACAACAGCTAGATCCTTTGGAAAATATTTGGCCAGTTAAAATAGGCGAGATCCTAACAGTAGAAATTGAATCTGATTCTAATGCCGGCAAACAAGATGGCGTAGTTATGCTGGATGGACATGAAGTTCAGGTGAAAGGCAGCAGCGAATATATGGGGCAATATGTGCCAATTCAAATTACACATGTTGGCAGTGTCTCGGCTAAAGCCAAAGTAATAGGAAGGTAAAGAGCAGCAAGAATTTGCTGCTCTTCTAATGCAGGTACAAGCTACAAAAAGCAGGATTATAAGTCCGAATTGCCGAATGTTATGTGTTAATTCGAGAGGAGGATTATTTTGCTGCACGAACTAATTAAAATCGGAGAAACTATACCTGAAGTGGCGATGATTAATACGCCTGATGGTTTAATTTTCGATGGAGATGAATATCGCCAATGGATAAATGATTGTCTAGCATACTTAGAAAGTCATTACACAACTTTGGATATGAATAAATACTTTAAAGGCTCAGCAGAAAAAGCTTGTGGCAGTAGCAGTGAAAACTATAATAATATGATGAATATTTTAAGATCCCTGCTTAAGCTGCAGTAAATTTGCTGTTTGCTTGACATTTAGATATATGTATGTTACGATTTCTTGGTATAGTTTTGTTCAACCGCCCGGTCCAGGTTAAAAAACCTTTAGGTTACCTAAACCGGCGAGTTTTTTTCGGGGAGGTGCACGAAAAGTGTACGCAATTATTGAAACAGGTGGTAAACAGTACAAGGTAAACGAAGGAGACGTACTCAAGGTTGAAAAACTCCCAGCTGCAGAAGGAGAAACAGTTGTAGTTGACAAAGTTTTGGTTGTGGGAGAAGCAGATAATCTAAAAGTAGGTACTCCAACCGTTGCTGGAGCGAAAGTATCTTTAAAAGTAAAAGCTCACGGCAAAGGAGAAAAAATTATTATCTTTAAGTATAAGCCTAAAAAGGGATACCGTAGAAAGCAAGGACATCGTCAACCATATACCGAAGTTTTAGTTGAAAAAATTGATGCTTAAGTAATGGTGATTGTGGAAATTTTCTTAGATGACTTGGAGAGAGTTCAATCTTTCCAAGTTAAGGGCCATGCTAATGCTGGAATATACGGCCAGGATATTGTATGTGCTGCCGTTTCAGTACTTACTCAGACAGCCTTATTAGGAATGGAGCATTATTTAACAGCAGACATGCAAATTGAGAGAAAATCTGGCTGGCTAAAATGTGTTTTGCCACAGCAGATGCCGCAAGATGAAGCGGAAAAAGCTCAAATCATTTTGCAAACAATGCTGTTGGGTTTATATTCAATGGAAAAAGGCTACCAAAAATACATGAAAATCATTAAGAGGAGGTGGACAGCATGTTCGTAATGGATTTGCAGCTGTTTGCTCATAAAAAAGGGGTAGGTAGCTCTAGAAATGGTCGTGATAGTGAGGCCAAAAGATTAGGTGTCAAAAGATCTGATGGAATGTTTGTTTCCGCAGGAAATATTCTAGTGCGCCAAAGAGGAACTAAAATCCACCCTGGTACAAACGTGGGTATTGGTAAAGATGATACATTGTTTGCTCTAATAGATGGTTACGTTAAATTTGAGCGTAAGGGTAAAGATAAAAAACAAGTTAGTATTTATGACGAAAAAGCTATGTAACAAAAAATTCCCTGGCAACAGGGAATTTTTTGTTTTAATAATTAAAGGATAAAATATATAAAAGTAGAATTATTTTAGCAAATAATATTCTGGAGGTTAAGAAATTACTTTGTTTAATTCTCAAGAAATGGTTAACTACCTTCGAATTAACAAACACGATAATTTCAATCATTTTCAAGTGATTATGGGCTATTTACAGGTTGGAAAACCTGATTTGGCCTTAAGCTATGTTAAAGAGGCTATTGCCCAGTTACAGGAAAATGCTACTATACTGCGCCTCGGTTTACCTAACTTAGTCTTATGGCTGCTTTTTAAGCAAGATGAGCTTAGGGAAAAAGGAATTGACTTAAAAATTTTAAATGAAACTGAACTAAAGAATGCTCCTCCTTGGGAAAAAAGCCTAATGGAATGTTTTACAGAAGTAGGAAATTTAATTGGGAAAATGCTTTTGGAAGTTTCAGCAGAAGAGCGCTGGTGGGAAATTAATTTTACTGGAGAAAAAACCCTGGAAATAAATTTTACTTTGCCTGCTTTAACCAATGGGAATTGGGAAGAATATTTAGCAGAAAAGTTAACAGACTTGAAAAAAATAAATGCAAACTATTGTTGCTCATTAAAGGAAGACCTATTTACCATTACAATTCAAATAAATTAACTTACTCTGTAAGCATTAGAATAATTTAACGTTAGGTGATAATAATGTTCTATGATTATGCGAAGATCTATGCAAAGGCAGGAGACGGAGGGAACGGTGTCGTATCTTTCCGCCGGGAAAAATATGTTCCTGAAGGCGGCCCTAATGGCGGAGATGGGGGAAGAGGAGGAGACATTGTTCTTGTAGCTGACGGAAGCTTAGGAACTTTAGTGGATTTTAAATATAAAAAACATTATAAAGCTGACCGAGGCCAACATGGTCAAGGCAGCAATAAACACGGCAGTTCAGCGGAAAATTTAATAATTAAAGTTCCTGTAGGAACCGTTGTCAAAAACGCTGACACTGGGGAGCCTATTGCTGATTTGTTTGCCGAAGGGCAGAAAGTGGTAATCGCTAAAGGAGGCCGTGGGGGCAGAGGAAATGCTCGCTTTTTAAGCAATAAAAATAAAGCACCTCGATTTGCGGAAAACGGGGAACCTGGAGAGGAAATTTGGGTAGTACTGGAACTAAAGCTCTTAGCTGATGTTGGTTTAGTTGGTTTTCCTAACGCAGGTAAATCGACTTTGATTTCCCGTATTTCAGCTGCTAAACCTAAGGTAGCAGATTATCCCTTTACTACTTTAACTCCTAACTTAGGAGTTGTAAAATATGATGAGGAAAGCTTTGTTGTTGCAGATATACCTGGTTTAATTGAAGGAGCTCACCAGGGGGCAGGTCTTGGGCATAATTTCTTAAGACACATTGAAAGAACTAGAGTTATTGTCCATGTGGTAGATATGAGCACTTCCATCCAATCTTCGGAACAGGAACAATCTGCTGATCCCTATTATAACTTTTTAGCAATTAACAAGGAACTAGAGTTATATAACGCTGATTTAGCCAAACGCCCTCAAATTATAGCTGCCAATAAAGTGGATTTGCCAGAAGCTCAAGCAGCGCTGCAAAATTTTATTGCTAAAGTTCAGGGCTATGAAGTATTTCCTATTTCCGCAGTAACAGGTGCAGGTGTTGAAAAACTACTGGGTAGAATAGCCCAACTGTTGCAAGAAATTGGAAAACCTGACTATGAGCGAGAAAGCCAGGAAGAAAAAGTTCGAGTAGTCAAAGTTGAACCTCAAGATAGATTTAAAATCGATTACGTAGATGGAATTTATCTTTTAAGTGGCAAGGAATTGGAAAAGCACTTTGTCATGACTAATTTTGAAAACGAAGAATCTTTGCGCCGTTTTCAAAATATCATGAAAAAAATGGGTGTTGATGATGCTTTACGGGAGAGAGGAGCCAAGGTTGGGGACACTGTGCGGATAAAGGATTTAGAGTTTGAATTTGTAGAGTAGGCTACATGTTTTCTAGTGTCGAGTGGTTTAGATTGTGCATATTCTATATTTGTTAGTTAATAGTCTGCAGCAACCCTACTGGGTTGCTGTTTATAAATTGTTTGGTAAGGGAGGTGAATGTTACTAACTTAAAAAGTTAGTAATTTACATGCTGACAGGAAAACAAAAAAGATTTTTACGAGCCATGGGCAACGAACTGGACCCTATCATTCAAGTTGGCAAGGGTGGAATCACTAAAAACCTTATTATTCAGGTGGACGAAGCCTTAGAGGCCCGGGAATTAATTAAAGTCCGTGTGCTGCAAAACTGCTTAACTGAACCTAAGGAAATTGGCAATGAATTAGCTGTTCATGCTAAGGGGGAGTTAGTGCAAGTTATTGGACGGAATCTGCTTTTCTATCGTCAAGCTTCAGAAAAGCCGAAAATAGAATTGCCATAAAGAGAGTGAGCCTTTTGGACAATAGTAATCATGAAATATTAAAAAATTTAACAAGAATAGTTGTGAAGGTAGGAACAAGTTCTTTAACCCATCGGACGGGTAAATTAAATCTATTTCGGTTGGAAAAATTAATTCGCCAGCTGGCAGATTTAGCTAACCAGGGGAAACAAGTTATTTTAGTTTCATCTGGGGCAGTGGGTGCAGGTATCGGAAAAATTGGCTTAAAAAGCCGTCCGAAAACAATTCCTGAAAAGCAGGCAGCAGCTGCTGTAGGTCAAGGGGTATTAATGCACATGTATGAAAAAATTTTTGCTGAGTACGGTCAGATAGTAGGGCAGGTTTTGTTAACCAGGGAAGATTTAGCAGATCGGAAAAGGTATTTAAATGCTAGACACACCTTATTTTCTTTGTTGCAATACGGAGTTATTCCCATTGTCAATGAAAATGATACTGTAGCAGTGGAAGAAATACGTTTAGGGGATAATGATACTTTGTCGGCTTTAGTTGCATGTTTAGTGGATGCAGACTTACTAGTACTCCTTTCCGATATAGAAGGACTTTATGATGGCAATCCGCAAAAGGATGCTAATGCTCATTTACTGCCCTTTGTTCAAGAGATTAATGCCGAGATCGAAGCACTGGCTGGGGGAGCAGGTTCGGAATTTGGCACTGGAGGAATGAATACAAAAATCCAAGCAGCCAAAATGGCCATGAATTCGGGCATTCCCATGGTAATTGCCGATAGCAAAAGGGAAGATGTTTTACGGCAAATTGTAATGGGAAACTGCCCAGGCACATTATTTGCTCCCAAAGACACTCCCTTGCATACCAAGAAAAGATGGATTGCTTACGGTTCAAGCATTCAAGGAAAAATTACCGTAGACGCTGGCGCCCAAGATGTTTTGATGAATGATGGAAAAAGTCTTCTGCCCATTGGAATTACCAAAATAGAAGGAAATTTTGAAGCTGGTAATGTAGTTAGTATTTTAGACTTGGCAGGTCATGAGTTTGCACGGGGAATTGTTAATTATGGTTCTGAGGAAATAGAAAAAATTAAAGGCAAAAATACCACTGAGATTCATAAAATTTTAGGTTATAAAGATTATGATGAAGTTATTCATCGAGATAATTTAGCTTTAAGTCAATAAGGGGAAAAGAATATAGTTATCAAAGGGGGATGCCCATGGTAAGCAAATTTTTAATTTATGAACAAGGAAGAAAAGGTAAGGAGGCTGCAAATAAATTAAGCGTCCTTCCCAAAAGTAAAAAGGACGAGGCTTTATTGGCCATGGCTCAGTTTCTACGGGAAGGAGTCGGAGAAATTATAGCAGCTAACCAACAAGATATGGCTGATGGGGAAGCTAAGGGTTTAACTAAACCTCTTCTAGACCGCCTCATGCTCAATGAACAAAGAATTGAGGAAATGGCTAGTGCACTGGAATCTATTGCAGCTTTACCAGACCCGGTAGGTGAAGTACTAACTATGTGGACCCGGCCAAATGGGTTGCAAATCGGGAAAATGCGAGTTCCATTAGGTCTTGTTGGTATTATCTATGAATCTAGACCCAATGTTACAGTAGATGCAGCAGGTTTATGCCTAAAAACCGGCAACGCTGTGTTGCTGCGTGGAGGATCGGAAGCTTTTCGTTCCAATTCGGCCATTGTTTCTATTCTTAGAGAAGCACTGAAGGGTACCAGTATCCCGGAGGATGCAGTGCAGCTCATTGAAACTCCTAAAAGAGAAGCAGTAGAAGTTATGTTAAAAATGAAAAAATTTATTGATGTGCTTATTCCTAGAGGCGGTGCCAGCTTAATTCAAAATGTAGTGGAAAATGCTACAATTCCTGTCATTGAAACTGGCGTAGGTAATTGTCATATTTATGTTGATGAAGGCGCAGACTTGGACATGGCCAAAGATATAGTCCTCAATGCTAAAACCCAAAGGCCAGGGGTTTGTAACGCCATGGAAACTTTGCTTGTACACCGTTCGGAAGCAGAAACATTTTTGCCTGCAGTTGCCAGAGAATTATTAGACAAGGGTGTAGAGCTGCGGGGCTGCCCGGAAACTAAGGCTTTAGTTAAGGAAGTTGTAGAAGCTAAAAATGAAGATTGGGAAACTGAATTTCTAGATTTAATCCTGGCTGTAAAGGTAGTAGAAAGTATGGAAGAGGCTATACAGCATATTGCTAAGTACGGAACTAAACACTCGGAGGCTATTATCACGAAAGACTACGGCAGAGCTAGAGCTTTTGTCCAGCAAGTAGACGCTGCAGCAGTCTACGTTAATGCTTCAACTAGATTTACTGACGGAGGTCAATTTGGTTTTGGTGCGGAAATAGGTATTAGCACCCAAAAACTTCATGCCCGTGGGCCCATGGGTTTAAAGGAGCTGACAACTTATAAATATATAGTTTTCGGAGATGGGCAGATCCGGTAAGGAAGTGATTTTAGCTATTTTTCATATCACCTGATTTTAACGCTAAAGTTGACTAAAAAGCTTTTAATTATTACACAATAAGATTACATGTGTTGATTCTAAAGTCGACAGAATGTTTGGAAAGCATATGCTATGATAGTTATGTTTCCAATAATTAGGAGGTGGTATGTAGTTGTCTCAACAAATAGCTATTGACTATAGCAAGACCAGTGCTTTTATGTACCCACATGAGCTTGAATTTTTAGCTCCCCAGATCAGAACAGCTCATGAAATGCTTCATAATAAAACTTGTCCGGGAAAAGAGTACGTCGATTGGTTAGATTGGCCCTTAAACTATGACCGAGATGAACTAGAAAGAATTAAATATACCAGTCTAAAAATTAAGGAAAAGGCAGAAGTATTTATCGTTATTGGCATTGGGGGGTCCTATTTAGGTGCTAAAGCAGGTATTGAAGCATTGCAGCACCGTTTTTATAACCAATTACCTATAGAAGAACGTCAGGCCCCGGAAATTTACTTTGTGGGCAATAATTTAAGTTCAACTTACATTAATCACTTATTAAAGATTATTGCTGAGAAAGATATTATAGTAAATGTTATTTCCAAATCAGGCACAACTTTAGAGCCGGCTATTGCCTTCCGTATTTTTAGAAAAATTTTAGAGGAAAGGTATGGCAAAGAAGGAGCTAGAGAAAGGATTATTGCTACGACGGACAAAGAAAAAGGATTATTGAAAAGGATGGCTCAACAGGAAGGCTATGCAACATTTGTTGTACCCGATGGAGTTGGAGGAAGATACTCTGTCTTAACTCCCGTGGGGCTGCTGCCTTTAGCCGTAGCTCAAATAAACGTTGAGCAGCTTTTGGAAGGTGCTCAACAGGGCTACCAGCTCTATAACAATAGTAATCTACTGGATAACCCTTGTTACCAATATGCAGGACTGCGCTTTATTTTGTACCAGAAGGGCAAAACCTTAGAACTACTGGCTAATTACGAACCTTCCTTACAATATTTTGCTGAGTGGTGGAAGCAGCTTTTTGGGGAAAGTGAAGGCAAAGACCATAAAGGAATTTTCCCGGCTAGTGTAAATTTAACTACGGATTTACATTCTTTAGGACAATATATGCAAGATGGCCTTAGAAATTTATTTATTACAACCCTTTGGGTGCAAGAACATCAAATTGATTTAACTATTCCCAAGCTAGACGATAATTTAGATGAGCTGGATTATTTGTGCAATCAGTCCTTACATGAAATAAATTATAAGGCTGCCCAAGGAACTATGGAAGCACATACCCATGGAGGTGTACCTAATATTAAAATTAATCTGCCCAAATTAAATCCTTACTTTTTAGGACAGCTCATTTATTTCTTTGAAAAGGCTTGTGCGATTAGCGGCTCCCTGCTGGGAGTAAATCCTTATGACCAGCCTGGAGTTGAAGCATATAAGAAAAATATGTTCAGGCTCTTAGGAAAGAAATAACTTAAGCAGGTAAAAAAGATTAGTCAAAATAGGTATTTTCGTATAAGATATAATTAAAAACATCTATGAGGTAAGATATGACAGGTTGTCCAGCGGTTCAAGCACAGCATAACATAGTTCGAAGTCTGGGAATTATGGGAGGCACTTTTGACCCCATTCATTATGGGCATTTAGTAACTGCAGAAGCAGCCAGGGAGACATTTAATCTGGAAAAGGTCTTTTTTGTTCCTTCCGGCAAACCGCCCCACAAAAAGGCTTATTCTGTTACTGAAGCACGTCATAGGTATCTTATGACAATTCTGGCCGTTGTAACAAATCCTTATTTCGAGGCTTCTTCTATTGAATTCGACCGGGCAGGCTATTCTTATGCTATTGATACTGTAAAAGAATTTAAGCAAAGATATACGGGCACTGAGATTTTTTTTATCACTGGAGCCGATGCCATCTTAGAAATATTAACTTGGAAAAATGTTGATGAGTTAATGCAACTCTGCCATTTTATTGCAGCAACTAGACCTGGGACTAAAATGAAAGAAATCACGGCATTTTTAAAAAAGCTTCCTACAGTGCTTCAAAAGAAAATTCACTTACTGGAAATACCTGCCTTAGCAATATCCTCCACAGATATTCGCCGAAGAGTTGCCGAAGGAAGAACAATTAAATATCTGTTGCCTGAACCAATAGAGCAATATATTGTCAAAAATAACCTATATAAGTAAAATAAGAATTGATTTATTTCTTTTATTTTCCGTGGTATAGATTTAAAGGAAGGGCAGATAATATAAATAAACTTTTAATCTATCTTAATTTTTGCCACGGTGAGGTGAATAAATTGGCCCGAACTCTATACGTAGGAAATCTACCTTGGTCCACAACCAAAGAAGAATTAGCAGATGCCTTTAGACAGCATGGTGAAGTAATCAGTGCTAGGATAATAAATGATAAGCAAACTGGGCGTTCCCGCGGTTTTGGATTTGTTGAAGTAGCTGATGATGATGCTGATAAAATGATAGAAGCTATGAATGGCACCGATTTTGGTAACCGTCCCTTGACGGTTAATGAAGCTAAAGCAAGGGAAGAATAATCTTAAAACCTCCTATGTTTGGTGTACGGGCTAGGAGGTTTTTTTATGGAAAATATTAAACAATTAATTCAAGCAGAAAATAAACTAATTGCAATTTTACACAAAAGATTATCCTCCAAAAGAATGAACCATACTCTAAATGTTGCTCAAACTGCAGCTGAGCTAGCTGCTGTTAACCAAATAAATTGTAAAAAAGCAGTCAAGGCCGGATTACTCCATGATTATGCTCGAGAACTTTCTTCTGATGAGCTATTAATTTTAGCTAAGGAAGCTAAGTGGCCTTTTCACCCTATGGAACAGCACATACCAATTCTACTCCATGGACCAGTGGCTGCTTACCTTGTTAATAGGGATTTAAAAATTTCTGATCAACAGATCTTAAAAGCTATCCAATATCATACTACAGGATGTCCGGGAATGGACAAACTGTCGCAAATTGTTTATATAGCAGATATGATTGAACCAGGAAGGAATTATGAAGGCGTGGAAAAGCTGCGGCACCTTGCTTACGAGGATTTAAGAACAGCATTTTTACAATGTTTAGAACATAGTATTTTTTATATTATCAAACAAGGCGGCTTACTTCATCCTTTAACAGTAGAAGCACGCAATGATTTAATATTGACTAAATAAAATTGTCCTTAGGAGGTACATATGGAGATTCAGGATAAAGTATCTTTAATCGTTCAGGCATTGTATGATAAAAAAGGAGTAGATATAGTTGCTCTAAAACTGCAGGGTTTAACCTTAGTGGCAGATTATTTTATCATTGCCAGCGGCAGGTCAACAAACCAGGTACAAGCTTTAGCGAAGAATGTAATGGATGAATTAGGAAAATCAGAAATCAAGGAACTACGAGTAGAAGGTTATCGCGAAGGTCGTTGGGTTCTTTTAGATTATAGCGATGTAGTGGTCCATATTTTCTTGGATGAAGCAAGGCAGTTCTACGGTTTAGAAAGGCTATGGGGAGATGCTGAGCATGTCCAATTGACTTTCGATAATTAATAATTTATAATACTTTAGTAATATATATAATATAGTGATGAGCGGGAGTAGTAAATCAATTGACTTTTTTAGAGAACTGTTGGTTGGTGAAAAACAGTAAATTCAATGGTTGAACTCACCCGGGAGCTTGTGTGACCTAGACACCGGTAATTGCCGTTATCCGATAGTAAGTGGGCTTTTATTTGAGCCAATACGGGTGGTACCACGGGAGTAAACTCTCTCGTCCCGACGGGGATGAGGGGGTTTTTTAGTATATAAAAGAGGAGTGAATATTTTGGAAGAACGCTATTTATTTTCGGAAATCGAACCCAAATGGCAACAAAAATGGGATGACGAAAAGTTATATAAAACAGAAGAAGATTTAACGAAGGAAAAATATTACGTTTTAGAAATGTTTCCTTACCCTTCAGGCAATTTGCATATGGGACACGTGCGGAATTACTCCATTGGTGACGTAGTAGCCAGGTTTAAAACTATGCAGGGCTTTAACGTAATCCATCCAATGGGTTGGGATTCTTTCGGCTTGCCGGCTGAAAATGCTGCCATTCAAAGAAAAATTCACCCTGCAGACTGGACCTGGGATAATATTAGCAATATGAAACGCCAACTGAAATCTATAGGCCTTAGCTACAATTGGGATCGGGAAGTAGCAACTTGCCACCCAGACTACTATAAATGGACCCAATGGCTTTTCTTACAATTTTATAAGAAAGGTTTAGTCTATAAAAAGAAGGCAGCTGTTAATTGGTGCCCATCCTGCGCAACTGTGCTGGCTAATGAACAGGTAGTGGACGGTAAATGCGAACGCTGTGACAGCACTGTAGAGAAAAAAGATTTAGCCCAATGGTTTATGAAAATTACAGATTATGCTGAGCGTTTGCTCGATGACTTGGAAAAACTACCGGGCTGGCCCGAAAAAGTTAAAATCATGCAGCATAACTGGATTGGCAAAAGTAATGGGGCAGAAGTGACGTTCCAGACAGAAGCGGGACATAATTTAACTGTGTTTACAACTCGGCCTGATACAATCTTTGGAGTTACATATATGGTCATAGCTCCTGAACATCCTTTAGTGGCAGAACTAACCAAAGGCAGTCCACAGGAAGAAAGTATTCAGGATTTTGTCAAAAAAGTAAAGAATATGTCCAACATTGATCGCATGTCTACGGATATGGAAAAAGAGGGCATGTTTACCGGAGCTTATGCTATAAATCCTTTAAGCGGGGAAAAAATACCAATTTATGTGGCAAATTATGTATTAATGGAATATGGTACTGGAATTGTCATGGGTGTTCCTGCTCACGATCAGCGGGATTTTGAATTTGCTAAAAAGTATCAATTGCCCATTAAAATAGTAATTCAACCGGAAGATGCAGATTTAAATTCCCAGGAAATGACTCAGGCCTTTCCAGCAGTTGGCGTTGTGGTTAATTCAGGGGAATTTAATGGACTCCAAAGCGATGTTGCTTTAGAAAAAATAGTAGCATACATGGAAGAAAAAGGAATTGGGCGTAAGCAAGTTAACTATCGTTTACGGGACTGGCTTATTTCCCGACAAAGATATTGGGGAGCTCCCATTCCTTTTGTTTATTGTGAACACTGCGGCGTTGTACCAGTACCTGAAGAAGAATTGCCGGTACTGCTGCCAACGGATGTGGAATTTAAGCCTGGTGGAGCTTCACCTTTAACAACTAGCCCAACCTTTATGAATACAACTTGTCCAAAGTGTGGTGGTAAGGCTACTCGAGAAACAGATACGATGGATACTTTTGTGGATTCTTCCTGGTATTTTCTAAGGTATTGCGATCCCAAAAACACAGAAACTCCTTTTGAAAAAGATAAAGTTGATTATTGGATGAATGTGGATCAGTATATCGGCGGTGTAGAACATGCTATTTTACATTTAATGTACGCTCGCTTTTTCACTAAAGTGCTATACGATTTAGGCATGGTAAGTTGTGAAGAGCCTTTTCAAAACCTATTGACCCAGGGCATGGTGCTGAAGGATGGTAGTAAAATGTCTAAATCCAAGGGGAATGTAGTTAGCCCTGAGGAAATTATTAACCAATATGGTGCAGATACAGCCCGGTTATTTATTCTATTTGCTGCTCCCCCCGAAAGGGACTTGGAATGGAGCGACCAAGGAGTAGAAGGCTGTTATCGCTTCCTAAACAGAGTTTGGCGTTTAGTTTATAGCTATGCTGCCAAAGTTAAATCCCTGGAGGCGGTGGATAAGGCTGAGAATAAAGCTGACAAAGAATTAAGGCGTTTAACTCATGCAGTTATTAAAAAAGTTACTGAAGATATTGGTGAACGCTTCAACTTTAATACAGCCATTAGTTCTATAATGGAAATGGTTAACGGTCTCCACCAATACCGGGATAATGTGGCTGAAGGAGAACAAAACCTATCTTTAGTAAAATTCAGCCTGAATCAATTAGTACTTCTCCTAGCTCCCTTTGCTCCCCACATTGCCGAAGAACTCTGGACATCCTTAGGGGCTGAAACTAGTGTTCATCTGGAAGCTTGGCCTAAATATGAACAGCAGGCCTTAGAAATGGACGAAATTACAATAGTTGTGCAAATCTCCGGCAAAGTTCGAGATAAAATTGATGTACCTAGAGGCCTTGGAAAGGAAGAGCTGGAAGCCAAGATCCTTGCGGAGCCAAAGGTGAATAAATATATTGCAGGTAAACAAGTGGTTAAAGTTGTTATAGTACCGGATAAATTAGTAAATGTAGTAGTAAAATAGTTTTTTGGAACAACCTAGCCAAAAAGGCAATTAGTTATTTGCAGCATGAAATAGCTAATTGCCTTTTTTAGTGCAGAGGTAACCAATACCGATAGTACCTGGCCCTGTATCAAAAATAGATATATTTGGAATATAACTTAAAAATATGCAGGAAAATGTAAATGTTTAGTAGAAATAGCATCAAAAAGTTGAAAGGAGACTAAAAGATGTGGCAGCAGCTTCCAAAGCAAATTAAATCCTTAATTGTTGTCTTAGCGGCAGCTCTGGTGTTTGGCACAGGTTTATTAGCTGCGCAATTTTTTCATAGGGATAGTAATGGGGAAAAGGAATTTGTGATTGATGAAGCTAATAAAACTGCAGAAAGTTCTACTGCCCAAGGAAATTCCGATGAGCAGGCTGTTTCTCAGGAAATTAAAATTCATGTTACTGGTGCTGTGCAAAAACCTGGGGTTTATCAGCTTCTAGCAGGTGCTCGAGTCCAGGATGCCGTCAATTTGGCAGAACCTTTACCCAATGCTAATTTAGATGCTTTAAACTTAGCAGCTCCTTTAAATGACGGACAAAAAGTTACGGTGCCCAAAAAAGGTGAAAAAGTAGATGAGTCCTTAATCTCTGCTGGTGTAACTGGCGGGGAGGTACCAGAGGGAAGCAGCACAGATGGGAAAGTAAACCTAAATACGGCAACCTTAGCTGATTTAGATGGACTTCCGGGTGTTGGTCCTGCCACTGCCCAAAGAATAATTGACTATCGGACAGCCCATGGGGGTTTTAAAAAAGTAGAAGAATTAGATGAGGTTTCTGGTATTGGACCTAAAAAATTAGTACAATTGAAAGATTTAGTAACAGTTTATTAAAAGGGAGAAAGCTGTGCAGCGTTTTATAGTTTGGGGAGTTTCCGCCTATATTTTAGGTATTCTAGCTATCCAAAACAATATTTATCTTTTTACAGTTTTATTTCTAGGGGAATTATGGCTTTATTCTGTATTTATAAGCCCTAAAGGTCTAAGACAAAGGAATTTACTGCTGTTCCTTAATGTTTTTGTGCTTTTAGGCTTAGGCAGGACAATTTGGATTAATAAATCGTTAGAAACCTTACCTATAAATCCAGGAAAAGAAGTTACTTTTCAAGGACAAGTAAGAGCCGAACCTCAGTATTATTCAGGCCGCACTGTCTATGTAGTTAATTTGCTGCAGACTAACGGTAAGCTTAGTCGGAAAAAAGTTTTAGTTAATGTGGTGGATACTAAGCCGTCGCCCTATGAGTACGGAGATATCTTAAAGATAACGGGAAAAGTAGAGCTGCCGAAAAGAGCTAAAAATTCAGGTGAATTTGATTATCGATGGTATTTAAAACGCCAAGGTATTTTAGTGCAAACTTATCTAAGACCTAGCCAAATAAATTTAATTAGACAAGATTTAGGTAATCCTTTGTACAAGCTTGCCTTGTTGGTTAAAGCAAGAACAGAAAGAACAGTGAACAAGTATTTGCCCCAGACAGAGGCTAATATTTTTAATTCTATTTTCTTTGGCGATAAAGGGTTGCTGACTGATGAACAAAAGGATATGTTTTCCCGGCTGGGGATTATGCACGTTTTTGCAGTTTCTGGCTCAAATGTGGCGGTAGTTCTACTGTTTCTCCAATATTTGAGTATACTGTTGCGGCTAAAGCCCACATTGGATAAAACCTTGCTCATTTGTGGCTTAGGATTCTATGCTTTACTTACAGGTTTATCAGCAGTTGTCCTGAGAGCAACCCTAATGGCCATGGGTATTCTATGTGCTAAGTGGTTTTTGCGCCAATGGGATTTTTATAGTGGTTTAGCCGGGGCTGCCTTACTTATTTTACTTATTAATCCTTTAACCTTATTTGACAGCGGTTTTCAGCTTTCCTTTACAGTTACTTGGGGGCTAATTTACCTAGGTGCTTTATTTAATGGTATTGGAAAATCCCTTCCCTTTTTCCAAACTTACCTGGCACCAGTTTTAACTGCCCAAATTGCTACTCTGCCCTTAACAGCTTATTACTTTAATCTTATTTCTTTGACAGCTGTATTGACTAATTTAGTTGTTGTTCCGGCAATAGGAATATTGGTCTTACTAGGTATGGGTGTATTGATTCTAGTGCTGATTTTTCCCCCTTTAGCGGTGCCTTTTATTTATAGTTCCGGTTTTATACTAAAAATATTAGTAGCTTCCCTGATGTGGCTGGGAAAGTTTCCTTGGAACGCACTGCCCGTCAAAACTCCCAGTATTTATTTAATCATAGGAATTTTCCTTTGTTTAATTGCTTTAGTGGAAATAAAAAAGAAGCAAGAAATTGAGCAAAAATATCCGCAAGCTATACCCATAGTATTAATAATTTTCCTGCTGCTTAATGTGGGCTATTTTGTACCTAACTACCGACAACCTAATTTAGAAGTAACTTTCATTGATGTTGGACAAGGAGATGCAATTTTTATTGCTACTCCAAAAGGGAAAAAATTGCTCTTAGATGGAGGAGGACAAAATTTTACAGGAGCTTTTAATGCTGGAGAAAAAATTGTTGTACCTTATTTAATTAGAAGAGGAATTTTCAAACTCGACGGTATTATCAGTTCTCATCCTGATACAGACCATATTTCTGGCTTATTTCCTGTACTTGAAACTTTAAAAATAAATACTCTCTTCATCCCTCCAACTGCATCTTTTGGCCAGGAATACAAAAATCTTATTAAATTGGCTCAAAATGAAGATTGCAGAATCCAAGAACTTACAGCCGGACAAACCATTAAGCTGGATGAGGGTAAAGTGCTTTTGGAAGTCTTAAATCCTCCTGGCAAGAAGCTTGAAACTACTAAAAGTACCAGCAATAACAATAGCTTAGTAATTAGACTTGTGTATGGTAAAGCAACTTTTTTACTATCTGGTGATCTGGAAGAGGAGGGGATGGAACAAATTTACCAACAAAAAAAACTACTGGAAGCAGTAGTATTTAAAGTGCCCCATCATGGCAGCAAATATGCTTTTCATGAAAATTTCTTAGGCCAAATTCATCCCCAAATTGTTGTATTTACAGTTGGTAAAAATAATTTTGGTCATCCGGCAAAGGAAATAATAGATTACTGGCAGCAGCAGAAAGTAAGAATTCTGCGTACAGATTGGGATGGAGCTATTACTTTTCGCACCAACGGCTCAAAAATATATGTACAAACAATGGGACGGGAAAAAGTTGCTGATTAGGATTATGCATGATATAAAGCAAGTTTAGTTAAAGTGCTCATGTGGCGGATTATTTTTCCTGTCCCTATGGCTACACAGGCCATTGGGTCCTCAGTTATGACAACGGGCAAGTGCATTTCTTGGCTAATAAGTTGATCCATATTTCTTAAAAGAGCTCCACCGCCAGACAAAGTAATGCCTCGGTCAATAATATCAGAAGCCAGCTGAGCAGGAATTTTTTCATAGATTCTTTTAATTCCCGACAGCATGTTGGTAATAGGCTCTTCCATTGCTTGAGTTACTTCTTCTGCTGTTATTTCCATAGACATGGGAAGACCATTTTTTAAGCTTATACCTTTAATTTCAGTGCGCATTTGAGGGTCAGGATTTACGGCAAAACCCATTTCAATTTTAATATTTTCTCCTGTCCGTTCACCTATTTCCATGCGGTAATTCCTTCGGATATGTTCAACAATAGAATGATTTAATGCGTCGCCGCCGCTTCGTACGGAAATACCTTGAACAATGCCTCCTAAGGCAATAACTGCTATTTCCGTAGTGCCCCCCCCTATATTTACAATCATACTTCCTACAGGATCTTGTACTGGAAGATCCGCACCAATAGCTGCTGCTAAAGGTTCCTCTACTAAAAAAACCTCTTTGGCACCAGCTTGTTGAGCTGCCTCCACTACGGCTCTTTTTTCAACTTGAGTAGTTCCAAAAGGAATACTAATAATGACTCTAGGTTTCAGTAGTGGATTTTTCCCTAAAATTTTTTCAATAAAATAGTTAATCATTTTGCGGGTTGCTTCAAAATCTGCTATTGCTCCTTCTCTTAAAGGACGGGTTGCAATAATATTACTAGGAGTACGGCCTAACATTTCTTTAGCAGCAGAACCTACGGCTAAAACGGAATTAGTATTAGTATCTATGGCTACAACAGATGGTTCTCGAATCACAATACCTTTTCCCTTTACGTAAACTAAGGTATTGGCTGTTCCTAAATCTATGCCCAAGTCCCTGGTGAGACCAAAACTCCAAGATGGTTTAAGTTTTATGACCAAGGTTTTCACGTCCTCTAATTAACGTATTTTGATATATTTAGTATCTGTGTTTTCTTGCTTGGGATACATGGAAAGATTTTAATCTTTTATGTTAAAATAGGAACATGAACAAATCTGGGGTGTTTATAAAATGAATTATCATGATTTTAAATCTAAAATTACTGCAGGCCAAATAGCTCCTATTTATCTTTTCCATGGAGAAGAAGAACATTCAAAAGAAGAAGCTGTAAATTTTTTCAAAAAAGCTGTCTTAGGTGATTTACAAGATAATATGGCCTTAGAAATCCTAGGTGAAGATAATTCCCTAGAGAGTATTTTAGAAGCTGCTAATACTTTTCCCTTATTTACCCACAAAAAATTAGTCTTAGTGCAAAATTCCACTTTGTTTTTAACTAAGAAAGGTCAAAATAAGGCGGAGGAAACTGGTAAGGAAAAAGAGCTTCTCACCGGCTATTTAGCAAATCCTTCACCATTAAGTAAGATAGCTTTTGTTATAAAAGGCAAAGCCGACAGCAGAAAAAAACTTTTTCAAGTTTTAGCTAAACAGGACTTAACCATCGAATTTAAACAGTTAAGAGGGCAGGAACTCCTTAATTGGACTAAGGGAAAGTTTTTAGAAAGAAAGAAAAAAATTAATTATGCTGTCCTAGATTACCTTTTAGCCTGCCAAGGAAATAACTTAGCAGTACTTCAACAGGAAATAGATAAAATTTGCTTATACTTAGGAGATGAAACAGAGGAAGTACCTTTGGAAGTAGTACAAAACTTAGTTAGTAAAACATCTCAAACTACTATTTTCAACTTAGTAGATGCTTTTGTTGAACAAAAGGGAGCTAAAGCAATTCAGTATTGCCGCGACTTAGTCAAAATGGGCGAACCGGAAATACTAATTGTCTATATGCTGGCTAGGCAATTTCGCTTAATCTTAGAAGCAAAGCTTCTTTTGGCTAAAGGTTATCATCAAAGCCAATTACCGCAAATGCTCCAGACTCAATCCTTTACAATTAGTAAAGTTGTGAAGCAAGGACAGCGTTACCATGTTCCTGAGCTAATTAGCAATTTAGAAAAACTACTAGAGTTAGATATTGCTTTAAAAACAGGACAAGGAAACCGCAGCATGCTTTTAGAGTTGACAGTAGCAGAACTATGTAAAGGAACATAGAAGCAAAACAAAAAGACCTGAAAACAGGTCTTTAATTTTGCTTAATTATAATCTCTTTAATTAGCTTGCGGAGGTGTTAAACAATTTCTGCAAACGAGATTTTTTTCTGGCAGCTGTATTTTTGTGAATTAAACCTTTGCTAGCTGCTTTATCCACAGTCCGAAGAGCACGGAGTAAAGTAGTTTTTGATTTTTCTAGATCCTTGCTTTCAACGGCCTCAACAAAACGCTTAATTACTGTTTTTAAGTTAGATTTTAAAGCTACATTTCTTAAAGTACGTTGACGAGCAATTTCAACTCTTTTAGAAGCAGATTTGATATTAGGCACAGTTCCTGTCACCTCCTTAAAGCAAAAAGACACATATGCAATAATTAACAGAATACATTTTATCATTTATATAAGCTAAAAGCAAGTATTACTTTGTAAGTATATTTTCAATCAATAAGGGTTAAAAATATACTAGAAGGAGGTGACATAATGGCAAGCAATATTTTAGGAACAATTATTAGATTTATTGTTTCTGCACTAGTGTTACTAGTCGTAGGTTGGCTGCTGCCCGGTATTACCGTTAATGGATTTACAGGGGCACTTTTAGCAGCTATTGTAATTGCAGTTTTAGGTTATATTGTTGAAGCTATGCTGGGTAAATCCATTTCCCCACGTAGTAGAGGAATTGTCGGATTTATTACGGCTGCTGTAGTTATTTACTTAGCTCAATTCATAGTTCCAAATTACTTGAGTGTAAATATCTTAGGAGCGTTGCTGGCAGCTTTTGTTGTTGGAATTATAGATGCCTTTGTACCAACAGAAGTTAGATAATTTATTAAAAAAAAACAAACCTTAGTACATCTGATGGTTTGTTTTTTTTTTGTTCTAAAGAATTTACTCCTTGCATATGTTAAGGTATGTGACTTATCTGGAGGGACATACCTTGAAGCCTATATTTATTGTACGCACTTCTTTTAAAATTAAAAATATTGTTTTTGGTTTTGTAAAATTAGCTGCATTAATTACAATAGCTTGGCTATTAGGCAGAGGGTTTGCATTTGCCGTTGAAGCACCTTTTTCTATGTTGGACAAGACGTTGGGCAAAATAGTTACGGTTAACAATTCCAAACACATACTGCTGGAAACAATGCCTATCCTTTATCCTAGTGCCGATCTAGAAAAAGATGCTGTAAACAGTATTATCCCCAACCCTAAAAATCTATTCCTATTTCTAACTAATCCTAATATAAATGGACCAGGGGATTATTTAGGATCTGAATTAAAACTTCTGAAATCAACAGGGGATGAGGCGGCAGCCGTTTCTACAGGTATTTATGCAGATACGGAAGAGGAGTATATTCCAGAACTTCAACCAGAATCAACATCATCGGAACTTTTATCTAAAGAGAATATGAAGAACTTAGAAAAAAATGGAAATCCCTTAGTAGCAATTTATACAACACATAATGCAGAGACATATATTCCTACTGATGGAACGGACAAACTGGAAGGACAAAATGCAGGTATTTCCAAAGTTGCAGCTACCCTGGCCCAAGCTTTAAAAAATAGACAAATAGAAACAATTCGAGCCACAGTTATTCATGACTACCCAAGCTTTCCTAAGTCTTATAATAACTCGGAAAAAACATTTCGCACAATGCTGCAGGGAAATAGCAGCTTAAAAGTAATTATAGATGTGCACAGGGATGCGGGAGTTAAAAAAAGAGAAGTAGTCAAAATAGATGGTCAAAAAGTGGCTAAAATTATGCTTATCGTAGGCAGCAACGCCCGTCTTAAGCACCCTAATTGGCAGCAAAACAAAAAATTTGCAGCTGAAATCGTTAAAAAAATGAATCAAATGTATCCCGGCCTATCCAAAGGCTATCGAGTACAAAGCGGTAGGTATAATCAACATCTTCATTCTCACGCCATTCTAATTGAAGTTGGTAGCGCCAAAAATTCCCTGGAAGAAGCCGAAAGGTCCGTAAGTTTGTTTGCCGATGTTTTAACTGCTATCTTAGCCGAAATGAAAAATTAAAAATGTATTATTAGCCGCATAATTGGAAAATGCTAGAGAAAAGTTGTTTTTTACAGGGGGAATGGAAATGCGGCTATTGAAATTTGTTCTAATACTGCTAGTCATAATGGTTGTGGGTTTAAATATGGCGGGACAAGGTGTAAAAAAAGTTGTGGGCAGTGGCGATTGGGAAGTTCTTGGCTGTAGATTTCAGGAAGAAGAGGTGGCACTAACTTTTTTGAATAAAGCTTATACAATTGATTATACTCCTGTTTTAGAAACAGCCGCCTTAAGCAAAGAAATAATGGAAAAAGTTAAAGTACAAGGAGAAGATCTCTGGAAGTCCCTTCTTAGCTTGCTAGGGATATAAAGTGGTGATATAATCCAATAGAGATAAGTTTGAGTATGGATGTTGGAAACTTACTGGAGGTCTAACATGACACAAGATTGGCAAAAAAAAATTCGTAACTTTTGCATTATTGCTCATATAGATCATGGAAAATCTACTTTAGCAGACCGTTTATTGGAATATACCGGCGCTTTGTCGGAGCGGGAAATGGAAGAACAGGTCTTAGATAAAATGGACCTAGAAAGGGAACGAGGCATTACTATTAAGCTGCAAGCGGTGCGTTTAAATTATAAAGCCCAGAATGGAGAAACTTACCTGCTTAATTTAATTGACACACCGGGACATGTGGACTTTACTTATGAAGTTTCTCGTAGCTTAGCAGCCTGCGAGGGTGCCTTGCTGGTAGTAGATGCAGCTCAAGGCATAGAAGCTCAGACCTTGGCTAATGTCTATTTAGCACTAGAACATGATTTAGAAATAATTCCTGTTATCAATAAAATTGACTTACCCAGCGCTGAACCGGAAAGAGTAAAACAAGAGATTGAAGATGTAATTGGCCTTGATGCTAGCGAGGCTATTTTAGCATCTGCCAAAACAGGAATTGGAACAAAAGATATCTTAGAAGCTATTGTGCATAAAATTCCTCCTCCAGAAGGGGATGTAAAGGATCCTTTAAGAACTTTAATTTTTGATTCCCATTTTGATGCCTATAAAGGAGCAATTCCCTATGTACGCATTATGGAAGGTACTGTGTACAAAGGCATGAAGATTAAAATGATGGCAACTGAGGCTGAATATGAAGTTAACGAAGTAGGTGTTTTTACTCCTGCTTTAAAAATAGTAGATAAGCTGGCAGCAGGTGAAGTTGGTTTTATTACTGCCAGCATAAAAAATGTTAAGGATACTCGAGTTGGAGATACAATTACGGAAGCGGAAAATCCAGCAGCATCTCCTTTGCCTGGTTACCGTAAAGTAACCCCCATGGTTTTTTGCGGTTTGTATCCAATCGAAACTAACCAGTATGATAATCTTCGTGATGCTTTAGAAAAATTGCAGCTAAACGATGCTTCCTTAGTTTTCGAACCAGAAACTTCTACTGCTTTAGGTTTTGGTTTTCGCTGTGGTTTTCTAGGTTTGCTGCATATGGAAATTATTCAAGAAAGGCTGGAAAGGGAATATGGACTCCAGCTGATTACCACTGCTCCCAGCGTTATTTATCGGGTAACAAAAACCAGCGGTGAGGTTGTCATGGTAGATAACCCTACTAATTTACCGGAACCAAATTATATAGAGACAATCGAAGAACCTTATGTCAAGGCTTCCATTATGGTTCCTAGCGATTTCGTTGGAGCTGTAATGGAACTTTGCCAGGACAAAAGAGGCACTTTTGGCAACATGGAGTACTTGACTACTAACAGGGTGATGCTAATTTATCATTTACCATTGAGCGAAATTATTTTTGATTTCTTTGATCAATTAAAATCCAGAACAAAAGGGTATGCTTCTTTTGATTATGAGCTGACAGGTTATCGCCAATCTAATCTGGTCAAGCTGGACATCATGCTTAATGCGGAAATTGTTGATGCTTTATCTTGTATTGTCCACAAGGATAAAGCCTATTACCGGGGCCGAGCTTTGGCAGAAAAACTGCGTAAAATTATTCCGCGTCAAATGTTTGAGGTTCCTATTCAAGCCGCTATTGGTAATAAAATTATTGCCAGGGAAACAGTTAAAGCTATGCGGAAAGATGTATTGGAAAAATGTTATGGAGGGGATATCTCTCGGAAAAAGAAACTCTTAGAAAAGCAAAAAGAAGGAAAAAAGAGAATGAAACAAGTTGGTTCTGTAGAAATACCTCAGGAAGCTTTTATGGCTGTTCTGAGCATTGAGGACTAAGAGTAGTTATGGGCGTAGGTCTTTATTTACATTTCCCTTTTTGTTTACAAAAGTGTAACTACTGTGATTTTTTATCCTTCCCTGCTGATAAGTATACAATATCCACATATTTAAAAGCATTAGCCAGAGAGATGGAACTTTACCAAGAACAAGGTGCTCCCTGGAAAATTGATACGGTTTATCTAGGCGGGGGAACTCCTACTGCATTAGAATCAGAACAATTGGTCCAGGTGCTAACAAGGTGCCGGGACTTTTTTAGTTGGGACCATGTTACGGAAGCTACTGTAGAGGCAAATCCTGGTACAGTGGACTTAAATAAACTTCAGCAGTTAAGGTGTCATGGAATAAACAGGATCTCTTTTGGAGTCCAATCCTTTGATGATGAATTATTGCAGAAGATGGGGAGAATTCACACCTCAGCCCAGGCTAAAGAGGGTCTTAGGCTAGCTAAAAAAGCAGGTTTTAACAATCTTAGCTTAGATTTAATGTTTGGACTGCCAGGCCAGACTTTAGGGCAGTGGGAGTTAACTATTAAAGAAGCATTAAGGATAGGTGTTCAGCATATTTCTGCTTATGGGCTAAAAATTGAAGAGGGAACTCTGTGGGGAGATTTAGAAGAGCAAGGTCAAATCAGTTTGCCTGAGGAAGATGTGACTTTGGAAATGCGCCAACTTGCTAATGAGCTCCTTGAAGCTGCAGGCTATAATCACTATGAAATTTCCAATTATGCCTTACCAGGTTTTGAGTCCCAACATAATTTGGGATATTGGCAGTATAAAAGCTTTTTAGGACTGGGATTGGGGGCTAGTTCCCAAATAGAGAACAGACGATTTATGAATGAAAAAAATTTGCCCGCTTATATTCAAGAACTTAACCAGAACCGTTTTCCTATAGCGGAAGAGGAAAAACTATCTGAAAAAGAAATGATGGGTGAGCAGGTTTTTTTAGGTTTACGTTTAGCTCAAGGGTTAGATTCCAAAGCATTTCAAAGAAGATTTAAGAAAGAAATTGAAGACGTATTTAAAGAGGAGCTTCAAGAATTACTAAAATTTAAGCTGGTGGAGTTTAATGGCAAATATTTGCATTTAACTCCTAAGGCTGTTCCTATTGCTAATCAAGTTTTCATGTATTTTGTTTAAGAAAGCTGGTTTATAAATCTTGACAAATTAATATGAGAGTGATACGTTTTAATTATAAATCTTAGCACTCGATAAGGAAGAGTGCTAACAAAAAGTGGTGAGAGGCATGCCGATGGACGAGCGGAAGAAGAAAGTTCTTCAATCTATTATTCAAGATTACATTGCTACCGCAGAACCCGTTGGATCTAGGACAATCGCCCGAAAATATAATTTGGGTGTGAGTCCCGCTACTATCCGAAACGAAATGGCAGATTTGGAGGAATTAGGTTATATTGAGCAGCCCCATACGTCTGCAGGTCGAATTCCTTCCGATTTGGGCTACAGGTACTATGTAGACTGTTTAATGGAAAAGCAGGAACTTAATCAAGCAGAAAAGGACTATATAGATTTTTGTTTTTCGCAAAAACAAAAGATGGAAGAAATCCAAAGTGTGATTAAACAGGCTAGTGAACTTTTATCAGAAATGACTCATTATACGGCTATGATTGTAGAACCCCAGTGGGATAGACTAGTTTTTGAGCATATTCAGCTTCTGCCTTTAGGCCCGGGAGTAGCTTTAATGGTAGTCGTCATTAATTCCCGCATTATTCAGCATTATATTTTAAATATACCCGAAAGCATAAGTGCTGCTGATTTAGAGAAAGTTAGTTTAGCCTTAAATCACAAATTTAAAGGATTTACTTTAAACCAGATTAAGCAGGATCTTCTCTTAGATGTTTTGCGTGAAAATCAGCAGTATAAGGAAATTATCGACAATGTCCTAGGATTGTTTCAGCAGCTTAACAGTCTAGCATCCAAGGAAAAAGTTCACTTAGGAGGAACCTTAAATATTTTTAACCAGCCTGAATTCAAAGATATTGACAAGTTGCGGGATCTATTAAGTTTGCTGGAAGAGAAGGAGATTTTAAAAGATATTTTAACCCGAGAGACAAAAACAGGGTTAACAGTAAAAATTGGTGGAGAAAATAAACATGAGGGTATTACAGGCTGTAGTATTATTACGGCTTCATACCAGATAGATGGGGAGATTTTAGGTTCTATTGGGCTTTTAGGTCCTACCAGGATGGCTTATTCCAAAGCTATTTCCTTAGTAGAGTACGTGACCCAAAACCTTTCTCTGGCATTAGCTAAGCTAATAAAGTAAGAAATTTTGCTGACAGGCCTGAAAAGATGGAAAGGCAAGAAGAATCATGTTCCTTCCTGCCTTTTTCCGCTTGTCTAAAAGTAATTTTGGTAAAAGGAGCTTAAGATTCTTAATGAGTGTTAAACAAGTGAGTGAAAATGCCGAAGTAGATGAAAGTTTAGCTGCTTTATCTACAAATGTTAGTGCTGTTCGAGCTATATCCAGCGCAGTTGAAGGAACCTTAGGACCTAAGGGTATGGATACTATGTTGGTAGATCAATTTGGCGGCGTTGTCATTACTAACGATGGTGTAACAATTTTAAACTTAATGGAAGTCAATCATCCTGCGGCCAAAATGCTAATTAATATTGCCAAAGCTCAGCAAGAGGAAATTGGAGATGGTACCACTACGGCAACTATTATGGCAGGCAGTTTGGTTAGTGCAGGTATGGAGCAAGTCCTAAAAGGGGTTCCAGTAGCTAAAGTTGTAGAAGGACTTCGCTTAGGTGTGCAAGAAGGTCTTGATTTTTTTCAACTGCAGGCTAAGAAAATAAAAGATTTGAAGGACCCTAGTTTAAAGCAAATTGCCTTGGTAGCAGGACGTGGTTATGCTGAGATAGCAGAATTGGTAGTTAATGCTGCCAATTTAATCGGTCAGGAAAAATTGCTAGAACCCCATTTTAAGTTGGCTGAAACCGTAATAGCTCAAGCAGGTGCCCAAAATGAAGTGTTCGAAGGCGTCATTATTAATAAGGAATGGATGAATGCAGAAGTTGAAGCAGATTATATAACTAATGTTAATCTATTAATCATAGATGATGCTCTAGAACCAGAGGAAGTTGAAGAAGAAGCCTTAGCTACTGAAGCTGGAGTAAGGCGCTATTACGAATTACAAAATGAGTTTATCCACAATTTAGGGAAAATAATTGATTTACAGGTAAAATTAGTCTTAGTTGACAGAGGCGTTTCACCTTTAGCTGAGGAAATTTTAACTGATGCAGGAATAGTAGTTTTACAGAGAGTAGCCCACAAGGAATTGCGCAAAGCAATGGAACATTGTGGTGCCCGTTTTATTAAAAGAACGGGTTTGAAAAAAGAAAGTACTGAACTAAAAAAATACTTAGGCAAGGCTCAGACAATTTACTTAGATCAAAAGTTAAAACAGGTTCGGATTATCGATGGCTGCGGCAAACCTACGGCCAGCATTTTGGTTGGAGCTGCCACAGAAGAAGTTGTAGACGAGATGGAGAGAATTGCCAAAGATGCAGCTAGTGCAGTGCAGGCAGCTGTAAAAGGTGGCATTGTGCCTGGAGGAGGTGCCGTTGAAATAGCAGCAGCCTTGGCTGTCCAAAATTCCCGCCAAAAAGCCAAGGGAATGGCAGCATATGGGGTAGATTGCGTTGTGGAAGCTTTAAATAAGCCCTTTTGCCAGATAGTGGCCAATGCCGGATACATGGCTTTAGAAAAGCAGCAAGAAGTAATTACAGCCCAAAAATCTCAAGAAAATATAGCGTTGGCTTTAGATTGTGAAACTGGTGAAATTACCGATATGTTTGAATTAGGAGTAGTAGACCCTGCTTTAGTTAAAATACATGCCTTAAAAGCTGCCGGTGAAGTGGCAGAGGCTATTTTAAGGATAGACACTATTATCAGGATGAAAGAAATAAATCCTAGTCAGGAGACGAAAGCGGGAAATATAGAGTTTTAAAGGGAAGGTGACCTAGTTGGCAGAGAAAAAAGTAGAAAAAGTAGAATTGGAACAAGAGCAGCAAGCAGAAAATGCTGAAAACATGGAAGATTTAAAAATGGAAGATTTAAAAGATGAGGAAACAGTTGAAACACCAAGTGCAGACGATTTATTAGCGCAAATTCAAGCTAAGGAAAAAGAAAATGAAGAATTATTCAATCGGCTGCAAAGATTACAGGCTGATTTTGATAATTTCAAGAAAAGGTCTCGTAAAGAATTAGAGGATATGGCCCGTTATGGAGCGGAACGCCTAATTTTAAGTATTTTGCCCAGTATGGATAATTTTTCCCTGGCGTTAGCTGCTGCAGAAAAAGGTGGAGATGCGGCAAAATTTATGTCAGGTATGGATATGATTTATCGTCAGCTTATGGAAGCGTTAGAAAAAGAAGGACTAAAGACCATTGAAACTTTAGGCCAGCCTTTTGATCCTGAAAAGCATGAAGCTGTAATGCAAGTTGAAGCAGAAAATCAGGAACAAGATAATCAAATTGTTGAGGAATTGAAGGTTGGATATACTTTATACGAAAAAGTAATTAGACCTAGTGTTGTTAAGGTTGCCAAATATTAAAACTTTTAAGTTTATTACATATTATATTTGATTAGATGATTAATTTCCCAATAGCAATTTGAAGAAGGAGGAAAAATAATGGGTAAAGTTATAGGCATTGATTTAGGAACTACTAACTCCTGCGTTGCAGTAATGGAAGGCGGAGAAGCTACTGTTATCACTAACGCGGAAGGAAATAGAACTACACCATCTATTGTTGGTTTTGCTAAAAATGGTGAGCGTTTAGTTGGCCAGGTAGCAAAACGCCAGGCTGTTACCAATCCTGACAAGACAATTACTTCAATTAAAAGACATATGGGTACTAACTATAAGATAAATATTGATGGCAAAGACTATACACCTCAGGAAATTTCAGCTATTATATTACAAAAGCTAAAATCCGATGCAGAAAGTTATTTGGGAGAAAAAGTTTCTCAAGCTGTTATCACCGTACCTGCCTACTTTACAGATAGCCAGCGCCAAGCAACTAAAGATGCTGGTAAAATTGCAGGCTTAGAAGTTCTTAGAATTATTAACGAACCTACTGCTGCTGCTTTGGCTTATGGCCTAGATAAAGGCGATGATGATACTATTTTGGTCTTCGACTTAGGCGGAGGTACTTTTGACGTTTCCATTTTGGAACTTGGTGATGGCGTATTCGAAGTTAAAGCTACCAGTGGTAACAACCGCTTAGGCGGAGACGATTTTGATGAAAGAATTATGAATTACCTGGTGGACGAATTTAAGAAATCCAACGGTGTTGATTTAAGTAAAGATAGGATGGCTATGCAGCGTTTAAAAGAAGCTGCTGAAAAAGCAAAACATGAACTATCCAGTGTTATGACTTCTAATATTAATTTACCTTTTATTACAGCAACAGAAGAAGGACCTCAGCACATGGATATTACATTAACTAGAGCCAAATTCGAAGAATTAACAGCCGACTTAGTAGAAAAAACAATGGGTCCCACGAAACAGGCTTTATCAGATGCAGGCCTAAAGCCAGAAGAAATTAACAAAGTTATTTTGGTAGGGGGTTCTACTAGGATTCCAGCAGTTCAGGAAGCAATTAAAAAATTAATTGGCAAGGAACCTCACAAAGGTGTAAATCCTGATGAATGTGTTGCTCTTGGTGCTGCTATTCAAGCAGGTGTTTTAACTGGAGAAGTTAAAGATGTGTTGCTTCTTGACGTAACTCCACTATCCTTGGGTATTGAAACTTTAGGTGGTGTCTTTACAAAACTAATTGAAAGAAATACAACTATTCCAACATCCAAAAGTCAAATCTTCTCTACTGCTGCCGATAATCAGACTAGTGTTGAAATCCATGTGCTGCAAGGTGAACGGCAGATGGCGGCAGACAATAAAACTTTAGGTAGATTTAATTTGACAGACATACCACCTGCTCCCCGCGGCATTCCACAGATCGAAGTTAAATTTGATATTGATGCTAACGGTATAGTTCAAGTTTCTGCTAAAGATTTAGGCACTGGTAAACAACAACAAATTACGATTACTTCTTCCGGTGGCTTATCAGATGCTGATATTGAGCGCATGGTTAACGATGCCGAAAAATTTGCTGAAGAAGATAAGAAACGTAAAGAAGAGGTAGAAGTTCGCAACCAAGCAGATGCTTTATTATATCAAACAGATAAAACTCTAAAGGAATTTGAAGGCAAGGTTGATGCAGCTGATGCGGAAAATGTCCGTAAGGCTAAAGAGGAGTTAGCGGAAGCAGTTAAAGGAAATAATATTCAAGATATTAAGCAAAAGACAGAACAGCTTTCCCAAGCAATTTATGCAGTAACAACTAAAGTTTATCAGCAAACAGGAGCCCAGCAGGGTACAGGTGAAGCACCAAAAGATGATAATGTAGTAGATGCGGACTACGAAGTAGTTGATGACGACAAAAAATAAGCTGAACTAGAACCAGCATTGGGAAATCCCTTTTGGATTCCCAATAAGGGGTGAAAGAATGCAGAAAAGAGATTACTATGAGGTTTTAGGTGTAAATAAAGATGCCAGCCAGGATGAAATAAAAAAAGCCTATCGTAAGCTGGCTCGAAAGTACCATCCTGATGTAAACCCAGGCGATAAAAGTGCAGAAGAGAAAATTAAAGAAATCAACGAAGCTTACGCAGTTTTAAGCGATCAGGAGAAACGGGCCAGCTATGACCAATTTGGCCATGCCGGTGCCTCAGGTCAAGGCTTTGGAGGCTTTGGTGGAGGCAACGCTGACTTCAGCGGCTTTGGCGATATTTTTGATATGTTTTTTGGAGGTTTTGGTGGCCGTGGACAGCACCGTGGCCCCCAAAAAGGCGATGATGTTCGCTATGATTTGCATATTACCTTTGAAGAAGCTGCCTTTGGGGTAGAAAAGGATATTGAAATTCCTAAAATGGAAGAGTGTTCTATTTGCCATGGCTCCGGTGCTGAGCCTGGTACTACTCCAGAAACATGCACCGTATGCAGTGGAACTGGTCAAGTTCGTATTACTCAAAATACACCGTTAGGACACTTCCAGACTATTAAAACCTGCCACCACTGCAACGGCACCGGAAAAATAATTAAGAATCGTTGTCACGCCTGCAAAGGGCGAGGCCAGGTAAGTGTGACGAAAAAAATTCATTTAAATATCCCGGCTGGAGTAGACAATGATTCCAGGCTCCGTGTTTCCGGGGAAGGGGAATTAGGTACTCTAGGCGGGCCACCTGGGGACTTGTATGTTTTCATTGTGGTGAAGCCTCATAAAATGTTTAAACGCCAAGGCTATGATGTATATTGCGATTTCCCAATAAGTATTGTGCAGGCATCTTTAGGGGACGAACTGCAAGTGCCAACTTTAGATGGCAAAGTGAAATTAAAAATTCCTGAAGGCACACAAACGGGAACATCTTTTCGCTTAAAAGGGCAAGGTATTCCCAAACTAAGAGGTTCAGGCAGAGGGGATCAACATGTAAGGGTTAATGTTGTTATTCCCACAAATTTAACAGAAAAACAAAAAGAGCTGTTACAACAATTTGCCCATACCTTAACAAGAGATAACCTTAAAGCTAAAGAAAAAGAAAAAGATAAAGATAAGGGTTTCTTTGATCGAGTTAAAGATGCTTTTAAAGGATAAATTATGGCGGGTTACCGGACAGATGGAAGCTGTCCGGTATAATACCGCATTTTTCATTTTTTAAAAATTTTAGGTAAGGAGCTTCGATCATGAGTAAATGGCAGGAAATATCTGTAACCACTACAGAGGAAGCGGCTGAGGCCGTAAGTAATTTATTTTACGAAATTGGAGCATCGGGAGTTGTCATCCAAGATCCTAAAGTTTTAGCCAGGTATTTGGCTGAGGCTAATTGGGATGCATATGAACTACCAGTAGAATTGATCGAAGCGGAAAATGTGGTGATTAAAGGCTATCTTCCTATTGATGATTTGCTGCCTGGACGTTTAAATCAGTTTCGAAACCAATTGGAAACTTTGCAGGAACATTTTACCCAATACTTAGCCGAAGTTTCTTTGGCTGAAATTGCCGAAGAAGATTGGGCTAATTCCTGGAAAACATATTACAAGCCAGAAAAAATAGGCAATAGGATTGTAATTGTCCCCAGTTGGGAAAACTATTCAGCTGATGAGGAAGATTTAATTGTTAAGCTGGATCCAGGTATGGCCTTTGGTACAGGCAATCATCCTACTACGGCACTCTGTATTAAGTTCTTGGAGAAATATTTACAGCCTGGGGCAAGTGTAATAGATGTAGGCACTGGTTCAGGGGTATTATCTATCGTAGCTGCTAAACTGGGAGCTGGAAAAGTAGTGGCTGTAGATGCAGATACCTTAGCGGTTCAGGTTGCCCAACAAAACGTCCTGGAAAATAAAGTAGAACAACAAGTTGAAACTAAATATAGCGATTTGCTGGCGGGAGTAGAAGAACAAGCCGATTTCATCGTTGCTAATATTATTGCAGATGTGATTATTTTATTAACTCCCCAGGCAAAGTCCAAATTAAAAAAAGGCGGCTTCTTTTTAGTATCAGGGATTATCCTGGACCGCTGGCCTGATGTCCATGAGGTTTTAACTAAATCCGGTTTTCAGGTTATAGAACGTCGTCAGGAGAATGACTGGGTTACAGCACTGGCGCAAAAAATGAGGTAATGAAAGGGGCACTGCCTTGGCTCACCGTTTTTTTGTATCACCTGAGCAGGTACATGGACAATTTATTACAGTTTTAGGAGAAGATGTCCAACATATTAGTAAAGTACTTCGACTTAAAACAGGCGCTGAAGTAGTAATTGCCGATGGAACAGGCTCTGAATATTTTGGTGAAATCGCTCAACTAGATAAAAATAAGGTTCTTGTTGCTATCCACCGCCAGGAAACAGCTTCTGGGGCCGAACCTCTCCTGGAAGTAACATTGTTGCAAGGCATTCCTAAAGGGGATAAAATGGAATTTATTATACAGAAATGTACTGAATTAGGCATTTCCAGAATTGTACCTGTGGAGACAACTAGAACAGTTGTACAGCTGACAGAGGAAAAAGCTTACAAGAAGCAGGAACGATGGCAAAAAATTGCCATGGAAGCCGCTAAACAATGCCAACGTACTTCAATCCCCATCATTGAACCTGTACAGAGTCTGGACAAGGCACTACAGGCGTTAAATGGACAAATACTGATAGTTCCTTGGGAAGAGGAGAAAGAAGTTGGTTTAAAAAGCCTTTTACAGCAGCTTAAGAATCAAGAGCAAAAGACTAAACAAAAGATAGCTTTTCTAATCGGCCCTGAAGGGGGTCTCGATGGAAGTGAAATAACCCTAGCCCAAAAATTTGATGCTAGGACAGTTACTTTAGGATCTAGAATTTTACGGACAGAAACAGCCGGACTGGCAGTTTTGGTAATGGCAATGTACGAAATGAATGAACTAGGAGTTGCAGGGAATGACCACTAAAAGAGTTGCTCTCCATACTTTAGGCTGTAAAGTCAATCAATACGAAGCAGATGCATTTTTAAATATTTTTCTGCAAAATGGTTACGAAGCTGTAGATTTTGCTGACCAGGCTGATGTTTATCTTATACATACTTGTACAGTAACTCATTTAGGGGATCGGAAGTCCCGACAGCTAATCCGTCGGGCTGTTAAAAATAACCCAGATGCTTTGATTGTTGTTTCCGGCTGTTATGCGCAAGTTGCACCTGAAGAAGTTGCCAAAATACCTGGTGTGGATTTAATCGTAGGTACCCAGGATCGAGGAAAAATCCTGGAGCTCCTTGAGGAGGCTAAGAGGAAAAAGGAACCAATTAATGCGGTAAGGGATATTATGCATACCCATGATTTTGAAGAACTTTCACGGCAGCACACAGGCAAAGAACGTGCTTTTTTAAAGATAGAAGAAGGCTGTCAGCAATTTTGTTCATATTGTATAATTCCTTTTGCCCGGGGTCCAGTGCGCAGTCGGGAACCTCAGCGTACTATTCAGGAAGTTCAACAGCTAGTAAGTCAAGGATATAAAGAAATTGTTTTGACTGGTATTCATACTGGAGCTTACGGACAAGACTTAGGTTCCCCCTATAATTTAAACTGGTTAATTATTGAGCTAAGTAAAACACCAGGTTTAAAAAGGTTAAGGTTAAGTTCCTTAGACCCTAATGAATTTACAGAGGATTTTATTGAAACATTGGCTGCAAACCCTATTATTTGTCCTCATCTCCATATTTCTTTGCAAAGCGGTGATGATGATGTTTTGCGCCGTATGAATAGAAGATATACTACAACTGCTTTTGCCAAACTAGTGTTCAAATTGCGCCAAAAAATTGCTGATTTAGCATTAACAACAGATATTATGGTTGGTTTTCCAGGGGAAACTGCCAAACAGCATGAGAACTCTTTACATTTTGTTGAAGAGATGGGTTTCGCAGCTCTGCATGTTTTTAAATACTCTCCCCGGCAGGGTACTAAGGCAGCCCAATTTCCAGACCGGATTAGTCCGGAAATCAAAGAAAAAAGAAGCCAAGAAATGCTTTGTTTAGGTGAAAAATTAGCTGTTCAGTTTAAACAAAAATATTTAGGCAGGAAAATGGAGATTTTAGTTGAAACAAAACATAAGAGACTTTGGGAGGGGCATACCACCAATTATCTAAAATTAAAATTTCCTTCCGATGAAGAGCTGCGCGGTGAATTGGTGCAGGTTTCTTTAGAGCAAATATGTAGCGATTATATTCTTGGCAAGCTAGTTTAAAACTAAGCTATTTACTTGGAAAAATTGTTTAACTATTAAGGGTGGGAGGTGAAAAAATGAGCGACTGTATTTTTTGTAAAATAATTAATAAAGAAATCCCAGGGGAAATAGTATACGAAGATGAACTTGTGTTAGCTTTTCGTGATATTAAGCCCTTGGCACCTATCCACATCTTAATAATTCCTAAGAAACATATTCCTGATTTAACTTCTTTGGAAAGCCAAGATAAAGAATTAATTGGACATATTCATTTGGTGGCTAAAAAGTTAGCCCGGCAAGAAGGCATTGCTGAAAAAGGTTTCCGCCTAGTTAATAATTGTAAACAGGATGGCGGACAGGTTGTTTATCATTTACACTTCCATTTATTAGGCGGACGTCAACTAACTACATTAGGTTAAAAAGTTGACTTTACTTATTCAAATATAGTATAATTTAATGTGTGTTTTTGCGTTTTTCCTATCATTCTCAGCGCAAGCATTTGGTTGCATGGTTGGTAGTGGAGGGAGGGAGATTAGGCTTTGAGCGAAATTAAAGTTGGGAAAAATGAATCTCTAGATGCTGCTTTACGCCGATTCAAAAGATCGTGCCAAAAAGCAGGAGTTTTATCTGAAGTAAGAAAAAGAGAGCATTATGAAAAACCTAGCGTAAAAAGGAAGAAAAAATCAGAAGCAGCTAGGAAGCGTAAGTGGAGTTAAACCTCTATACCTTCCTCTCTACTTGTGGTTGGGTTAAATGAATAACTATTTACGTCCCTGAGTCTGGTATAATCTTATTTATACCAGACTTTTTAGTATTACCCCATTCAAAGGGACATAAAATATAAACAAATATGTTCGGTATATAGGTAAGCTGGGAATAATTATTAAATAAGAAAGGTCGGTTAATTTGAAAAAATATTTTGCTGTTGCATTACTCTTATTAACTGTAGCTGCTTTTTCATGCTCCTTTGCCTTGCCTCAAGCTTCAGCTGCAGGAAATAAGGTCTATGTAGTAAAAGTCCAGGGGGCTATTGAAGGAGCTTTAGCAAAGCATATTGCTAAGGCTTATAAAGAGGCAGCTGCTAATAATGCCCAAAGGGTCTTGCTAGAAATCGATACCTTAGGAGGCCAGGTTAATGCGGCCATTGAAATTAAAGATACAATTGAACAATCTCCTGTAGAAACAATTTCTTTTGTTACAGGAAGAGCTATTTCAGCAGGTGCTTTAATTGCCTTAGCTGCACCAGAATTGGTAATGGCACCGGGAACAACTATGGGAGCTGCTGAGCCAAGGGTAGGAGAGGAAAAAGCCGACGAGAAATTTGTTTCTTTTTGGTCAGGTGAGCTTGCGGCAGCAGCGGAAAAAAACGGCCGTAATCCCCAAATAGCAAGGAGTATGGCTGATGCTGATATAGAAATACCCGGCTTAGTGCAAAAAGGGAAATTACTTACCTTAACTGATGCCCAGGCACAAAAATGGGGAATGACTAATGCTACCCTTGCAACGAGAAACGATGTTCTCGCCAAATATAACCTGCAGGATGCTGAGATAATTGAATATACCCAGAGCGCCGGGGAAAAGTTAGCTCGCTTTCTTAGCAGCCCTTATGTTAGCCCTTTGCTTTTGACTATTGGGATAGCTGGGCTAATTGTAGAAGTCTTTACAATAGGATTTGGTATAGCAGGGGGAGTAGGGTTAGCTGCTTTAAGCCTATATTTTGGAGCAAGTATTATTGCCGGTTTAACTGGCTGGGAGACTATTTTAATATTTTTAGTAGGATTGATTTTAATGCTTGTTGAGGTCTTACTGATTCCAGGCCACGGATTTGCCGGGGTTCTAGGTTTCGTAGCTGTCCTGATTAGTATTTTCCAAGCTGCTCCTTCCCTGGAACAAGCTAGTGTTTCCATAGTAATCGCACTTATTGGTACAATACTTATTGCAATTTTAAGTTTTAAGTATTTACCTACCAGAAATGTCTGGAAAAAACTGATGTTAGAGACTCATCAGGATAAAACTGCTGGCTATGTAAATATTAAAAGTTCCTTAGAAGAATTAATAGGACAACAAGGTGTAGCCATAACTCCTTTAAGGCCTGCAGGCTCGGCTCTTTTTGGTGAACGTCGAGTTGATGTGGTGACAGAAGGAGATTTTATAGCCCCTAAAAGTACTGTAAAAGTCCTTAAGGTGGAAGGTACGAAGGTTGTTGTGGCCAAGGTTGATGCAGTAACTAAAGACTAAAAAAATTTTATGGAGGTGCGTAAATGTCAGGTTTGTTTGGTAGTTTAATTTTTGTAATCTTAATTGTAATTGCTGTCCTGATTGTTTTAAGCTTCATACCTGTAGGATTGTGGATTTCAGCTTTAGCTGCTGGAGTTAAAGTTGGGATTATAACACTAATCGGAATGAGGTTAAGAAGAGTGCCGCCGGCTAAAATTGTTAACCCATGGATTAAGGCTGATAAGGCAGGTATTAAAGTCACTGGGAATCAGTTGGAGGCTCACTATCTTGCTGGAGGTAATGTTGACAGAGTAGTTGATGCTCTAATTGCCGCCGAAAGAGCAGATATTCCTTTACCCTTTGAAAGGGCAGCCGCAATTGACTTAGCAGGCCGTAACGTCTTAGATGCGGTGCAAATGAGTGTTAATCCTAGAGTAATTGAAACTCCTACTGTTGCTGCTGTAGCTAAAAATGGTATTGAAGTTAGGGTTAAAGCTAGAGTAACTGTACGGGCCAACATTGACCGTCTAGTAGGGGGAGCAGGGGAAAATACGATTATTGCCAGAGTAGGTGAAGGTATTGTTACCACAGTAGGTTCCTCAGAAAGTCATAAAGAAGTTTTGGAAAACCCAGACCTTATTTCTCAAACTGTTTTAAGTAAGGGACTTGACGCTGGAACAGCTTTTGAAATACTCTCCATCGATATTGCAGATATAGATGTAGGTAGAAATATTGGTGCTCAGTTGCAGACTGATCAGGCTGAGGCAGATAAACGTATTGCCCAGGCTAAGGCAGAGGAACGCCGTGCTATGGCAGTTGCTAAGGAACAGGAAATGAAGGCTTCGGTTCAGGAAATGAGAGCTAAAGTAGTAGAAGCTGAAGCAGAAGTGCCTAAAGCCCTGGCTAAGGCCCTAAGCGAAGGTAAACTTGGAGTAATGGATTATTATAACTTGCAAAATGTTTTAGCTGATACCCAGATGCGCGATGCCATTGCTAAACTAAATCCCGATGCTAATGTTACTCAGAACGACAAAAAATAACCGGGGGAATATCAAGTGGATATTTTAGGTGTTTTGGGCTTTATTATTTATATAGTTTTTAAAGCCTGGGAAGAATCAGCGAAAAAAAAGAAGCGCCAGGAAGAAGATTTTGATTTTGATTGGGAAGATGTAGAGCCTGAAAAACCACGGCCTCTTCAGGTGGAAACAGGGGAAGAAGGCATGGCCTTTGAAAGTGAAGGCTATGCTGTGGAAGGTAATAGCAGTATGGCATACACGCCTATGGATTCAGAAGAAGGATTAGCTGCAGGTGAGGAAGGTATACAGGAAGGCACCGAGGGAATTGCCTCAGAAGGAATGACCTCAGAAGGGATTACAACAGAACAAATTACAACAGAAGGAACCACTACAGAAGTAATTTCCCCAGAAGGCTTTAAAGAAACGAACACAGATAATCTTCAGCGGAAAACAGGACTCCCCTTTACTCAAGATGAAGTTGTTAGAGGCTTTGTTTGGGCTGAAATCTTACAACCGCCGAAAGCAAAAAGAGTTGGTGAGGGACATGAAAAAATGCGCTATTGTTACCGGAGGAACTAAACCCCAGGGTAGATTGCCTCTAAAGTACTTGGAAGAAGCTGACTTTATTATTTGTGCCGATCAAGGTGCAGAATATGCTTATGAACTGGGTTATACGCCTAATTTAATCCTTGGTGACTTCGATTCTGTCTCTCAAGAAATACTGGAAAAGTATCAAAGCCTGGGAGTGGAAATTGCCCAGTTCCCTGTAGATAAGGACTATACGGATACTGAATTGGCTTTAGAAAAAGCCATAGCCCAAAACCCTCGGGAAATATATCTTTTAGCTGCCACCGGAGACCGCTTAGATCATACTTTTGCTACAGTCCTGGCGCTGGTGCCTTATGCCGCTCTTAAGATACAGCTAAAAATTATTGAGGATAATTTTGCAGCTTGGCTTTGTACAGGACAGTCAGTAGTGCAAGGAAAGCCGGGTGATACAGTCTCTTTAATTCCTCTAAAGAGCCATGTCCAGGGTGTTACAGTAGAAGGATTTAAATACCCTTTACATAATGAAACATTGTACTTTGGCAGCTCTCGCGGGGTAAGCAATATTTTAACTGCTCCAAAAGGCAAAATTGTTTTTCCTCAAGGGTTACTGTTGGTAATTCATTATTTCGAAAATGTAAATTAAAGTAATAAAACACCGTGACTAATTGAAATGTTAGTTTACGGTGTTTTATTAGATTTATAACCGGAGCAAAATTCATGGCAGTTTGCGACTCAGTAAGAATGTAAATTATTTAGAAAATGCTAGTATCTATATAAGCCATTTTCTTGTTGATTAAAAAAATTAGCGTAGCTAATACTAAAAAGACGCTCTGGAGGTAATGAGTTAATAGAGATTTTTTCTGCAATTAATTTACCATAAATACCTGCTCCGCTGATATCTCCTTGGAAAATAGCTCCGAATAAAATACCATCTTTAATAATAAGTTTCTTATAGCTGCCCCGTTCAAACTGAATATGAGTCGTATAATTTTCATTGGGGGCTTCGGTAAAACCATATGAAATGGTGGAAAGTCCAAAAAGATTCATTGAATTTTTATAGGCAAAATTAATAGTACGTTGTTTATTGCCGCCAGCCATATTGGTACCGGCAATTCGTCCCTGTTCGATTGCTAAAGGCCAAATTGGTGTGGGCGTTATTTTAGCAGTAAAAGACTCTGTTGATGCACAGACATCTCCGGCTGCATATATATTTGGTATTGAGGTTTCTTGTTTTTCATTAACGATAATACCTCGATTAATTTTAATGGGTACATGGTCTAAAAATTGAATATTTGGAGTTATACCTGTCGCAACAATGATTAAATCTGCTGGCAATATAACTCCGCTTTTTAATTCAACATGGGTTACATTTTGTTTTTCATCCAGATGTATTTTTGTAACTATTTCATTGGTGTAGATATTGATTTGATGTTCATTCAGCAGCCTTTCATAATTTCCAGCTGCGGTTTGGTCTAACTGTAAGGGTAAAATATGTGAGGCATTTTCGACCAGGGTTACTTTTAATCCTAAATCATTTAAGGCTAAAGCTGCTTCAACGCCAACTAAACCAGCGCCAATAATAACAGCTTTTTTCATGTCATGTGCATAATCAACGATTTGCAAAGCATCATCTATATTACGAAGTCCACAAATTTGACGTCCTTTTTGTAAATTATCAATTGGAGGAAAAAAAGAACTGGCTCCAGTAGCAATTAACAGTCGGTCAAAGGTAATTTTTTGACCGTTATTTGTTTCAACAACATGGGCGTCTGTATTAATATGAGTTACTCCAGTATCATCAATCCATTTCACACGATATTTTTCGAAAAAATTAGCTGGAATAAAGCAGCTTTCTTTCAGGGTACGTTCCCCTGTAATGATTTCAGGCAATTGACAGCGAGAGTATATTTGTTTATCTTTTGAAATCATAATTATGCTGTTTTTTGGATCTAATTCTCGAATTGCCGAAACTGCGCTGATTCCCGCAGCACTTGATCCAATAATGACATATTGCATTTTAATACCTCCTCATTTACGGATTATAACGAATATGTGTTAAATTGTCCGAAGAGTAATGGCACCTGTAGGACAACTGCTAACGCAGCGAGGTGTTCCTCTCTCTGCACAAAAATCGCATTTAGCGGCAGTATCCTCATAGACCCCAGAAGTGTGCATCATACCGTAAGGACAGGACATGATACACATCCAACAGCCGGCACATTTATCACGATTATGTTCAACGACGCCTGTTTCGGGATTCTTAGTGAGTGCCCCTGCCATGCAGGCTGTAACACAAGCAGGATCATCGCAGTGCTGACAGAATATAGGCGTTGGTTGACCGGAATTATCTAAAGCAACCCTATTATTAGGCTTATTAGAAGGATCACTTAAATTAACTAGCCATAAGGATCTATGAGTAGTATGCTCAGCCATACAAGCCGCTTCACAATTTTTACAGCCGGCACAGAGGCTCTTGTTAATAAAAATTCTCTGCATCTTGGACCCTCCTTAAATATTTAATCCGGCACGTTTGGCCATAATGATCGCTTCTAATTCATTAACGGTATCTTCTACGTTGCCATTGACAATAACTTTACCGCCAGTTAAACCTTCGATGTCTTTTGTTAAAATATTGGTAACTAATTCACTGCCTGTTATAAAAGGAGGAATGGCTAGATGAAGAGGCAGCCCTAAAGCTAACCCAAAGGAACCATCGGCCAATGCTTGCTCTTCTAACCATTGGGGCGCTGAAAGAACGAGTGGAAGTTCCGGCAAATCAACACCTAGCTCTCCGGCAATATCGGCGGCTGTTTCTTCTAAGCGGCCAATAGCAAGACAAGGTCCGAAGTTTAAAACGGGAGGTATTTCTAATTGCCGACAGATAGCTTTTAGACTTTCTCCGGCCAATTCAGCCGCACTGGGAGACATTAAACCTACATTTTCTAAAGCGCCGCTGGTACAGCCGGCAGATAAGACAATAATATTTCGCTTAATAAGTTCTTTGGTCATTTCAACTGTAAAAACATCATGGCCTTTGGCGGTCAGATTGGAACAACCGACTACTCCAGCAATTCCTTTAATTTTTCCAGCAATAATCAGATCAATTAACGGTTTATAAGAACCGCCTAAAAATTCTTTCAGTGTTTTTTGACTAACACCTGTAACTACATCATCATAGCCATGTTCAGGAATATCTACCTTAACTGAAGGACGTTGCTTTTTGTAACGTTCAACAGCAGTTTCGATAACTTTCTGAATAATGGTATCTTTTTCAGCCAGTGAAAAAGCAATATATTCTGCATTTTGTTTTTTAGCCACATCATCCAGACAAATTTGAGGAACCCCATAAGCATCGCAGACCGGCTCAATTCCTGGAAGCGTGCAGTTAAATTCAGAAACAACTAAATCAACCGCACCCGTTGCGATTAAAATTTCAGATGTAAAGTTATTGCCTGTCTGACCAGCAAATATTTGTTGGCAGTGAGCACCTCTAAGCTGCATGTCCTGACCCACGCAGGTCGAACCAACTAGTTTAAAGCCCTTAGCCCCAGCTTTTTCAGCAATATTGATTGCTTCAGAAGTTGATAGTCCATCCTGCAAAATGCCCACGAGAGCTTGTTGATGCCCGGTCACCATTACATTAATATATTCAGGGTCCAATACCCCAAAACCGACTTTAGCCAAACGAATTCTAGGTTCGCCCCAAATGATGTCATTTAGATGGTTAGTTAAACCTAAGCCGTAAATACCAGTTGTAATCCCTAGTCGCAAAGCATGTAAAAGCATATCCATGGGATCACTGTTTAAATTGGTGCTGGTTTTGACGAGAGCGTCGAAAACTTCTGCTTTTGCGCCGCCTGGCAGGATGTTTAATTCTGTCCATTTCTTATAACGTGGTGTGTAAGCAAGCTTTTCTACCAGTTCCATCTTTTCGTGACGGGGACGGTAAAGATCTTGTATAACTTGATTTGCTAAAGCAACAGCTTTTTCTCCCACATTATTTCCTGGAAGATCTAATTTGCTGCTTAGCTCTTCCAATAATCTAGTTCCTTTTAAGGATATATCTGATTGACCTAATCCAATTGCTTTTAAATTAGCAGCAGTGTTCTCAACAACATGGAGATAGCAAGCCGCACCAGCTGCAACTGCGCGGAGAAAATTACGAGCTACAATGGTATCGGCAGTGGCACCGCAAACGCCTTTTGGTGTTGTCGGAGTGATTCGACATGGACCATTGGCACACAAACGACAACAAATCCCTTGCATGCCAAAAGCACACTTCACTTCTTGATCAGGAACGCGATTAAATGAAGATTCTAAATCTTTTTTACTTAATATAAATTTCTCCAGCACTTTATCAGCAGAAACACAAATTGACATTAAAATTCCTCCCCAACCATTTTTAATTTAAATGTATACTCCAAAGGTATACATTAACTCTAAAAAAATCAGTTTAATGTTTACCCGTTAGGTATACTTACAATTTTATATTATTCTTCCTTTTAACTTTTTGTCAAGGGAAAATTCTATTTTTTTAAAGATTTGCGGCAATTTCTTCAAAGCTAGCTGCTGCTGGGGTAGAAGCGGCACTGCTTCTGCAGCAGGCTGTTGTGATTTGTGAGCGCTATATAGTGCGGGAGAAAGAAGTACTGCTACAGGATCTGCAGATATTTATCTTTATTTAGCTAAAGTTTTTTGAGGCTGGTCTAAATTCTTAACTCCTAGGCATAAATTAGTTTAAAGGGGTGAGAGTTAATGCAGTGGTCTAAAAATTTTTTAGCATCCAAAAGGAAAAAAATTCAGAATCAATTTGTAGACTTTTTAGAATTACCGCAAGATGCTTTACTTGATTTACCTAAAATTACTATAACCGGGGACAAATATCTTTGCCTAGAAAACCATCGGGGTATTATTGAATATAATTCAGAAAAAATTAGGGTAAGTGTTTTAGGAAGTCAGTTGGAGATTAGTGGTAAAGAACTAATTTTAAAAAATATAAAGACAGATGAGATAGCTGTGGAAGGGCAAATTGAAGGGCTTCTTTTTTTGAGGTAGGGGGACAAATAAATGAATTTAAAAAGCGTTTGGTCCTTTTTTTTAGGGTATTGTCAAATACGGGTTCAAGGTGTGCAAAAAGAAAAATTAATCAATTTAGCCATAACAAATGGAATTATGCTATGGGACATTGTGGAGGAAAGCAAAACAAAATTCAGATGCAAGGTTTTCATAGACCATATTAAACCTTTAAGACACATTGCCCGCAGTGCAAAATGCCGTTTTAGAATAATCCAACGCAGAGGATTTCCCTTTCTTTTGCGCCGAATAGAGCAGCGTAAAGGAATGGTAGTTGGGGCAATTACTTTTGCTATAATATTATATTGGCTGTCATCTTATGTATGGTTTTTAGAAGTGGATTCGGCAAAACCGTTAAAACATTTAACACGAGAAAAAGTTATCTCACAAGCTGCTAAAGTGGGCCTCAAAATAGGTTCCGCAAAAGGAGACCTTAACTTAAATAAGCTGGAAAAAGAATTAGTTGGTTTGTTGCCGGAAGCATCTTTTATCAGTATTAATTTACATGGAACCTTAGCAAAAATTCAAGTTGTGGAAAAACAAGTAGTAGAAAAAACAGATAATGAGCCGGCCAATATTATTGCTAACAAAGATGGAATCATTGAAGAGATTTTAGTACTGCAAGGTGATCCCCAAGTGAAAGAGGGAGATACAGTCCAAAAAGGGCAAATCCTGATTTCCAGCCTTGTACCGGGTATGATGCTGGATCCGGAAACTGGAGAAATTAAACCAGATTATGAAAATTGCACATATGTCCAGGCAAAGGGTATTGTCCGAGCCAGAGTCTGGTACGAAGATGCAGTAGAAATACCTTTAATTCAGTTTGTTAAAACAGAGACAGGACACAAATCTACTCAAATCTTGCTGAGAATAAATGATCGTGTAATTAAGTTAAAAGGGCCTCAACAAAGCCCTTATAAAGTGTATAAATTGCAAACAAAAACTAAAAATTTATCCTTCTGGAGGGATTCCTCCAAACCTATAGAATTAATTTACAATACTTATCTAGAGCTTTCCAGTTCTCGGAAAGTACTAAGTAAAGATAGGGCTGTGAAAATAGCCGAAAAAAAAGCCTTTAATATCCTTAGTGCAAAGATACCGCAACAAGCAAAAATCCTGGATAGGAAAAATATTGTTGAGGAGGTCCAGCAGCAGAAAATTAAGGTTAGAGTAAATATAGAAACATTAGAAGATATAGGTATGGCACAAATTTTACAGCAATAGTATACTTGGTTTGTAAGAGTTAATTATGGTTAAAATAATTATATTTAATTCAGGAGGTTAGCAAAAGTTTGTCCGAATATATAGAAAAGAAAGTAGTAATCGATAATAATGGCGATGCCGTAACTCTATTCGGTAAGCAGGATGAGCATCTTCGTTTAATAGAACAGAATTTTCATACAAAAGTTATAGCTCGGGGAAACGAGATCATGATTGCAGGAACGAAGGAAGAAGTTATTAAGACGGAAAAAGTTTTTACGGAATTAGCCAATTTAATTAAATCAGGAGTAAGCATTGACCAAATGACCGTTAATTATACCCTTAACCAAGTAAAAAAGGATAGTCAGGATATTGATTTAGCACATGAGTTATCAGAAGTTATCTATGTTACACCTAAAGGGAGACAAATAAAGCCAAAGACTATTGGACAGAAAAAATATGTTCAAGCTATGCGCCACAATGACATTGTTTTTGGTATTGGCCCTGCTGGGACGGGTAAAACTTATTTGGCAGTATTAATGGCTGTTTTAGCTCTAAAAAATAAAGATGTCAATAGAATTATCTTAGCCCGTCCGGCTGTGGAGGCAGGGGAAAAACTAGGTTTTTTGCCTGGCGATTTACAGGACAAAGTTAATCCTTATCTTCGTCCTTTGTACGACAGCTTGTATGATCTGCTTGGTTTTGAAACTGCCCAGAAATACATGGAGCGCACCATCATCGAAGTGGCTCCTTTAGCTTATATGCGGGGACGTACTTTAGATGATTCCTATGTTATTTTAGACGAGGCTCAAAATACAACTCCTGAACAGATGAAGATGCTTTTAACTCGCATTGGTTTTGGGTCCAAAGCAGTTATTACAGGGGATATTACCCAGGTGGATTTACCTAACAATGTTTCGGGGCTGGTTGAAGCCCGGAAAGTTTTACGCCACATTGACGGAATTTCCTTTCAGTATTTAACCCAAGCTGACGTGGTGCGGCATCCTTTAGTGCAAAAAATAATTCAAGCTTACGACAGTTACCAGAATCAGGATTAAATTAATCCTGAAAGGAGTTTTTACTTTGAAGGAAATTATTTGGAAGAAAAACTTGGATAAATTATTTTCGGGATTTAAGAATTATAAATTTAGACGGCTTTTATGGCTATTTTTATTCTATTTTGTAGCGACCCTAATCCTAGGGACAAGCCTTTTGCCCCGCAGTTTGGAAGTGGCTGCCAATCAACCTAGCCCTAGAGCTTTTTTTTCTAGGCAGAGCATAGATTATGAGAGTGAAGTTTTAACTGAACAGGCTAGGGATAGAGCAGCCAAAGACGTAGCTCCTGTTCTTAAGGTAGATCAAAGTGCCATTGCGGATATGGAGTATGCAATTCACAACAACTTTGCAAAAATTAGGGAAATAAGATTACTTCAAGGGGTAAATGAAGACCAAAAAGTAATCAAAGTAAAAAATAGTTTGGGTTTTGCCATGACTGATTCCGCTGCCCGCACCCTGTTGGAGACGGACAACAATACATTAAATTATTTAGAAAAACAGGCTATTCAAATTCTTGATAAAATTATGGAGTCTGGGGTTCAGCAAGCTGCCTTGCCCGTAGCTAAGGAAAATATCTCAAAAGAAATTGAACTTTTAGCTATTGATCAGATTTATCAGGATGCCTTAAAAGAAATATATAAGGGTGTTACTTTAAAAGAAACTTTAATCAATGATCCTGTGAGCACAGCCCAAAAACGTGAGGAAGCAAGAGCTCAAGTGGAACCCGTTAGAGTAACCATTAAACAAGGTGAAAAAATTGCAGGCGAAGGTGACATTTTAACACCTGCAAAAATTGAAGCATTGCAACAATTAGGTTTACTCAGAACAAGTACTAGTTTTACCAACTTTTTTGGCGTAGCATTGTTGGTGCTAGTGACTTGTATCTTGATTGTTGTTTTCTTACGCCAGTATTATAAAGACATTTTGCATAGCGAGTCTCATCAGCTGCTGCTGGCGCTGCTGCTGGTACTAGGATTAATTATTATAAAAATTTTATCCAGCTTCAGCGGTACATCAGATGCAATGGCTTTGATTGGCTATCTTGTTCCGGCCAGTGCCATTACAATGTTAATTGCCATCTTACTTGGAACGAAGCTGGCAATTTTTAGTGCATTTATTTTAGGGTTGTACACTGGAGTTTTAAATGGTTACCAATTTCAATTTGTGGTGGCCGTAATTATTGGTGGTATTACAGGTGTCTTTAGTGTTTCCCGCTTAAGCCAGAGGGGAGATTTAATGAAGGCAGCCCTTTATGTAATGCTGGCTAATACCATGACTGCTTTGGCACTGGGAATGATGCTGAATTATAGTTTGTATCGTATGGCTATAGCTATTTCCTTTGCTTTAGCCAATGGCTTATTATCTTCAGTGGCGGCCATAGGCACTTTGCCTTTTTTGGAAACAGTCTTCGACATTACTACATCTGTTAAGCTGCTGGAACTATCTGATGCTAATCAGCCTCTTTTACGAAGACTGCTGTTAGAGGCACCGGGTACTTACCATCACTCGGTATTAGTAGGCAATTTAGCTGAAGGTGCTGCCGATGCCGTAGGTGCCAATTCCATCTTAGCTAGGGTAGGAGCCTATTATCATGATATTGGCAAAATTCGCAGACCTTACTTTTTTATTGAAAATCAAATTAACAGCGAAAATCCCCATGATAAATTGACGCCAACTTTAAGTACTTTAATTATTACTTCCCATATTAAAGATGGCCTGGAATTGGCTAAAGAAAGTAAACTGCCTAAGGTTATTGTTGATATTATTGCCCAGCACCATGGAACTAATTTAATTTCATTTTTCTATAATAAAGCTTTGGAAAACATTGCAGCAGATAATGATAAGTCTGAAACTGTCAATGAAGAAGACTTTAGGTATGAAGGTCCTAAACCCAAAAGCAAAGAAGCGGCCATTGTAATGCTGGCTGATGCTGTGGAAGCTGGTGTCAGGTCCTTAAAAAACCCTACTCCTGGTAGAATGGAAGGCTTTATTCGTAAAGTAATTAAAGACAAATTGGACGATGGCCAGTTGGAAGAATGTGAACTGACTTTTAGGGAGCTAGATACCATTGCTCAATCTTTCCTCTTGGTGCTCAACGGCATCTTCCATTCCAGGATAGAATATCCTGATCAAGTTTTAAAAGAAATGGAAAGAAGGAAAATAAAAGATGCAACTCCTCGTAAGCAATGAACAAGATAAAATAGAATTTAATACCAGTTTGCAAGAAGTCATTACTAAAGCATTAAAAATAGCACTTGATTTTGAAAAACCCCAGGAGGAAGTGGAAATTTCACTGCTCATTGTTGATGATTCTTATATCCAAAAACTAAATAGGCAGTATCGCGGAATTGACGCTCCTACAGATGTACTTTCTTTTGCCTTACAAGAGGAAACGGAAAATGAACCGGATTATGCTGACCCATTCGATGATAATTTGCTGGGTGATATTGTTATCTCCTTAGAAACTGCCCGGCGGCAGTCTTTGGAATACGGCCATAGTTTAGAAAGAGAGGCAGCCTTTTTAGCAGTCCATGGCTGCCTGCATCTTTTAGGTTATGACCATGAGACTGAGGAAGAACGGACAATTATGCGCCAAAAAGAAGAACATATTTTAAATTCGGCTGGTCTTTTTAGGTAAAATGAAACCTTTATCATTTAAAGATAGCTTTAAAAATGCTTTACGGGGCGTTATTTGTGCACTTTCTTCGGAACGAAATCTCCGCATTCATTTTATAGCTTTTGGCAGTGTTATGTTTTTAGGGTGGATTTGTAATCTTAGTGCTTTTGAATTCATTGCCTTAATTATGGCCGGTTCTTTAGTAATCATTACTGAATTAATTAATACAGCTATCGAAAAAACAGTAGATTTATGCGTCCAAGATTATCACCCTTTGGCTAAGGCTGCTAAGGATATAGCTGCCGGTGCAGTGCTGTTGGCTGCTTTAAATGCAGTGCTTATTGGCTGGCTCCTTTTTGCTGGTCATGTGCAGAAAATATTTTTTTGGCTAATTAAATAATTAATTAATGTTTAAACTATATTTAGAAGAATTGAAAAAAAGAGGTGGCTAAATGCTAGGAGAAAATGAGAAGAGGCTTCTATTAAGGGCTGCTTCCGATGTTATGCTCAATGCTTATGCCCCTTATTCAGGAATTAAGGTGGGAGCTGCTTTACTGGCAGAAAACGGCCAAGTTTATACAGGGGTAAACGTGGAAAATTCCAGTTTCGGTTTAACTGTTTGCGCAGAAAGAAATAGTGTCTTTACTGCTGTAGCTCAGGGAGAAAAAAACTTTGTGGGCTTAGCGATTGTTACTGATTCTGCCAAGGTAACAAGCCCTTGTGGAGCTTGCCGCCAAGTTTTACATGAATTTGCTCCAAGCTTACCCATTATATTTCAAAACCCTTTGAGGGTTTGTGAATATACTTTGGAACAGCTTTACCCTGCAGCCTTTAGGTTGGAGAGGGGTTAGTATCATAATTAGATAAAGGGGTGCCAAATGACTCAAAAGTTTCAATCTGGTTTCGTGGCAATTATCGGTAGGCCTAATGCAGGTAAATCTACCCTTTTGAATAATATAATTGGTCAAAAGATAGCTATTATGTCTGATAAACCTCAGACTACAAGAAATAAGATTCAAGGAGTTTATACTTCAGAACATAGTCAAATTGTTTTTTTAGATACACCAGGAATTCACAAACCTAAACACAAGTTAGGCGAATATATGGTTCAAACTGCTTTAAATACCATTCGGGAAGTGGAGGCAGTTTTGTATGTAGTTGATTCTACTTCTCCTTACGGTGGGGGGGAAGAATATATTCTACAGATTTTAGCCCAAAGTAAGACTCCTGTTCTACTAATTCTTAATAAAATCGATTTAATTCCTAAAAATGAAATTTTAACTCTTATTGCGGAATATAGCCAGAGGTTTAACTTCGCCGAAATAATACCTCTTTCTGCCCTGCAAGGGGAAAATGTACAGCATTTATTAGATGTACTTACTTCTTACCTGCCTGAAGGACCAAAGTATTATCCTGAAGACATGGTGACAGATCAACCAGAAAGGTTAGTTATTGCCGAATTAATTCGCGAAAAAATATTTACTTTAACTGAGCAGGAGATACCTCATTCTGTAGCAGTGCAAGTAGAAGTAATTCAGGAAAGGAAAAGGGGCAGTGTTTACATCGGCGCTAGTATTTATGTGGAAAGGGATTCACAAAAGGGGATCATTATTGGCAAAAAAGGACAAATGCTGAAAGAAATAGGACAGTTAGCAAGAGCGGATATTGAAAGCCTTTTGGGCAGCAGAATATTCTTAGAACTTTGGGTAAAGGTAAGGTCGGATTGGCGTACCAAAACAAATTATTTACAAGATTTTGGATATGGTGGTAAAAACTTATAATTTTTGTTGACACAACTCTAAAATACTGCTAGATTTAAATTAAATATGGTCAATTTTCCAAACATTTTATAGGATATGAAGGCTTTATTAGGCTAAACCTAGTACTGTCAATCTAAAAGCAGAAAGGGATAGAACTATGAAGGAAAGTAACATTATGTGGAAAATATTTGCAAATACTGGTTACATTAATGCCTATTTGTTCTATAAAAATCTGCGTCAGGATGAAGTACAAACAAATCAACCAAATGCTAATTATGTTGCGGAAAATTAAAAATGCGTTTATGTCAAGTAGAAGCTTTTGTTTTAAATGCTAAGAATTTTAGAGAAGCAGATAAAATAGTAACGCTTTTTACGAAGGAACAGGGCAAGATTAGCGCTTTAGCTAAAGGAATTAGAAAAATTAAAAGCAAGAATCGAGGAGCATTACAACCTTTTTCTTGCAGTAAAGTAATGCTTTACAAAGGTCAGGAACGCAACATAATTACCCAATGTGAGTTAATAGAAGGCTTCCCAGGTTTGCGTAAAGATTTAGAGCATCTGTCTGCTGCAAGTTATCAAATGGAATTAGTGCAGCTTTTACTTCCGGAAGAGGAAAAAAATCAGCAGGTTTACATACTACTTTCAATAGCATTACAGCTTTTAGTCTATGAAGATTTGGAGCTAGTAACAAGGTTTTTTGAAGTTAAACTACTAAATATTTTAGGATACCAACCTGAGCTTGATGCTTGTGTTTTATGTGGACAACCTATCCAAATGGGAATAAATACATTTTCCGCTGCTGAAGGCGGTCTTTTATGCTCTTCTTGTCAATATAATCAAAGCCAATGTAAAAAGCTCAATGGTTCAACATTAGCTATTTGGAAACAATTACAAAAAATTAATCCTCGCCATTTAAATCGGCTTAAAATAAGCTCTAATGATCGGATTATATTGAAAGAGACTTTGGCAGATTATTTAGAATTTCTGTTGGAGCGAAAACTAAAAGCAGCTGGATTTATGAGTAAACTGAAAAGTATTTAACCGGGAAATGGATGAATAGAAAAGCACTTAAAAGTTAAACCTAATAAAAAGGGGTGAGGATTATTGACAGAACTAGAAAAAATCGATGTCATTAGGGACCGTTTAGGAGTAAGTTTTAAAGAAGCAAAGGAAGCATTAGATCGCTCTGGTGGTGATTTGGTGGAAGCTTTGATTGAGCTAGAGCAAAAAAGCACCAAGTGGGAAGAAAAAATGCAAAATACAAGCGGAGAGCTCTTTAGCCGCATTAAAAGCATTGCGCAAAGAGGCAATGTAACAAAAGTTAAAATTAAAAAAGCTGGAGAAACAGTTTTAGAAATACCCGCTACCATTGGTGCATTAGGTTTAGTAGGTGTATTAACTAGTATGCCTCTAACAATTGCTGCCGGTATAGGTACTGTGGCAGCTGCTATGAACAAATACACTCTGGAGATTGAAAAAAACGACGGCGATACTGAAGAAGAGGATATTGAACTTTAACATTGACAAATTAATTTAAGGCTGTTATTGTAAAGGGTAAATATTTATAAACAGCAATGATGGAAGGAGTAATTTCCTGCATTTTTTAGAGAGCCGGTGGGTGGTGCAAATCGGTAAAATGCAGAAATGAAGGGCAGCCAGAGCTTTAAATAAAGAGTGGCCTTACGAGGCAATCAGGGTGGAACCGCGGGATAACTTCTCGTCCCTGTAGCAAATAGCTGCAAGGAGAGAAGTTTTTTATATTTTTGCAAGGAGGTCTATTATGAATTTTCAAGAATTAATCATTACTTTAAATCAGTATTGGTCTAACCAAGGCTGCATTATTTTACAACCTTATGATATGGAAAAAGGGGCAGGCACCATGAATCCTGCTACTTTTTTACGGGCCTTAGGACCAGAACCATGGAATGTAGCTTACGTTGAGCCTTCCCGCCGCCCAACTGATGGGCGGTATGGGGAAAACCCTAATCGTTTACAGCATTATTATCAATATCAAGTTATTCTAAAACCATCGCCAGATAACGTTCAAGAACTGTATTTAGGGAGCTTAGAGGCTATGGGTATCGATCCCCTAAAGCATGATATCCGCTTTGTTGAGGATAACTGGGAATCTCCAACCCTGGGAGCATGGGGCCTTGGCTGGGAGGTTTGGTTAGACGGAATGGAAGTTACCCAATTTACATATTTCCAACAATGCGGCGGCATTGACTGCTATCCTGTTTGTGCTGAAATCACCTACGGAATAGAACGTTTAGCAACTTTTATTCAAAAGGTTGACAGTGTTTTTGAAATTAATTGGGTAGGGGACTTATCTTACGGAGATGTACATCATCAAAATGAGGTAGATTACTCTCATTACAATTTTGAAGTAGCAGATACGGAAATGCTGCTTAAAGCTTTCGACATGTATGAAAAAGAAGCGGAAAGGGTAATTGAAGCAGGTTTGGTGCAGCCTGCCTATGATTACGCATTGAAATGCTCCCATACTTTTAACTTGTTAGATGCTCGTGGAGCCATAAGTGTAACAGAAAGGACAAGTTATATCGGAAGGGTGAGAAATTTAGCTAGACTGTGTGCTCAAGGTTATGTGGCGCAAAGGGAAAAGTTGGGATACCCGCTGCTGAAAGATGAAGAACTTCGCCGGAGGCTGGGCGTAGATAATCCAGGATCAAAGGGGGAATAAGCATGCCTGCTTTATTATTTGAAATAGGTACGGAAGAAATTCCGGCCAGGTTTATGCAAAGAAGCATCAACCAGTTTCAGGAATTAGCTGAGAAAATTTTTACTGAAAAGAGAATAGCCTATAAAGGTTTAAAAACATATGGTACTCCTCGAAGAATTGCCTTATACATTGAAGATTTGGCCGGCCGCCAAGAGGATTTAACGAAAGAAGTAAAAGGACCTGCCAAAAAAGTTGCTTTTGATGCCGATGGTAATCCTACAAAAGCTATTCTTGGCTTTGCCAAAGGACAAGGGGTAGCCGTTGAGGATTTGGAAGTTAAAAGTCTAGGTTCAGGAGAATACATGTGTGCCATTGTAAAAGAAACTGGCAAAATGACCAAGGACATTTTAGCTGAGGTTTTGCATAGTCTCTTAACTGGTCTTAATTTCCCTAAACCAATGCGCTGGGGTTACGAAGAAATGCGTTTTGCCAGACCAATTCGTTGGCTGGTTGCTCTTTACGGTTCAGAAGTAGTTGATTTTCAAGCTGCAGGAGTAAAAGCAGGCAGGGAAACTAGAGGACATCGTTTCTTAAGCCAAAAGCCAGTTATTTTAGACCATCCACAAGAATATTTGGCAAAACTGGAAACTGCCTATGTAATTGTTGATCAAAATAGAAGGCACAAGGAAATATGGGCTCAAATTCAAGCAATAGCTGAAAGGGTAGGTGGCAGTGTTAAGACTGATGAAGAGCTGCTGGAAGAGGTAACCTACTTGGTGGAATATCCTACGGCTCTTTGCGGTTCCTTCCCGGAGAAATATCTAAAATTGCCGGAAGAAGTTTTAATTACGCCTATGAAAGAACATCAGAGGTATTTCCCGGTTTACTCAAGTGAGAATAAATTACTTCCTAAATTTATCACAGTTCGCAACGGTGGACAGGATTATCTAGATAATGTTGCGTCAGGCAATGAAAAAGTTTTAGTGGCTCGTTTGGCAGATGCGGAATTTTTCTATCAAGAAGATCAAAAAGTATCATTAAAACAAAAGACCGAAGCTTTGCAGAATATTATCTTTCAAGAGGCACTAGGAACTGTCTATGAAAAAGTGCAAAGGATTCAAATGCTATCTAAATCTATAGCACAATTTTTAAATTTAGATGAACAAAAAACAGCTTTAGTAGAAGAAGCTGCCTTAATTTGTAAAGCTGACTTAGTTACTAATATGGTTTACGAATTTCCTGAATTACAGGGTATAATGGGTGGTTATTACGCGCGTTTGGAAAATTACCCTGAAGAAGTGGCACGAGGCATTAGAGAACATTACCAGCCTAGGTTTTCTGGAGATGAAGTTCCAAAAAGTACATCAGGAATTGTGCTGAGCATAGCAGACAAAATTGATACAATTGTAGGCTGCTTCGGTATTGGACTAATACCCAGCGGCTCTCAAGATCCTTACGCTTTGAGACGCCAAGCTTTAGGGATTTGCCATATCCTAATTGACCATCGTTTAAGTCTATCTTTACGGGAGCTAATTCTTCAAACCCGCAGCTTTTATGGTGCTGTTCTAGGAGCTATGGATGAAGAAAAAATTAACCTGATTTTAAATTTCTTCCGCCAAAGAATTCAAAATATCTTGGAAGACCAGGGCATTCGTTATGATATTGTAGATGCTGTTTTAGCTATAGATTTTGACAATTGTGCTGATGCAGCTAACAGAGCTGAGGCATTACAGGAATTTGGCGAGGAACCGGAATTTGCCGCTTTAGCAACTGCTTTTGCCAGGGCAGCAAATTTAACTAAAGGTTATGCAAAAATTCAAGTCCAGGCAGATGATTTTGTCGATGATGTTGAACAGAAGCTTTATAATTCCGTTCTTGCAGCGGATGCAAAAATTCGAAAAGAATTGGATCAAGCTAATTATGCTCAAGCTCTAAAAATCATTAGCACTTTACGCCAGCCTGTAGATGATTTCTTTAGCCAGGTAATGGTTATGGTTGATGATGAAAAAATAAAATTAAACCGGCTAGGGTTATTGCAAATGGTTACGGATTTAACCTACCGTATTGCAGATCTTTCAAAATTGGTTATAAAATAGATTATTAAATGGGTAATTAAAGCCAAATATCCCATGTCAATGCCTTGCCGGAGTGTGGCTTTTTAAGGCGGGCATTTTGCCCGCCATTTTTTTAATTTGCCCGGCATGTTTGCTGAGCCGATGGCTGAAAGAAGCCCTATCGGCTTTACCTTACTCGATTTTTTTATTAATCATCAGCACATGGTTTACATGGCGTTTTAATAATTACAACTTGGAAAGGAAGCTTTTTCTCAAGAAAGAATTTTTCCCGACCTAAACGAAAAATTTTTTCTACATCAATAAATCCAGTTAATACAGCAACGCAAGCATCCTCTATTACTAGTTGATCAACTTTACTAACTATTTCAATTTCATTACCCTCAAAACCATTTTCTTTTGAATCTAACAATTATTTTCCCTCCTCAAATTTTATTTAAAGGAGCTCCTTTAATAATATTTTATGGTGTTATTTGCATTTTGTTATAATATATGGAAACTAATGATCAAAGAATGTGTTATACTTTTATACCTTTTAGTAAATTAGTATGCTAAAATAATCCCTAACATAACAAATAATTGCCTATAAACTTTAAAATGTTAGTGCTAATATGTAATAAAAAGGGGGGTGGTATTATCCAACTGACACAAAGACAGATGCGGATAGTAGAAATTGTAAAGGCTCAAGGTCCTGTAACTGGCGAAGAAATCGCTGGTAAGCTCAATTTAACCAGAGCAACATTAAGGCCCGACTTAGCAATTTTAACTATGTCAGGAATTTTGGATGCCCGCCCTAGGGTAGGCTATTACTATAGTGGTAAATCCACCAAGAATTTAGTCTCTGAAGAGTTAAAATCAGTGTTAGTTAAGGATATTAAATCTATTCCAATTGTCATTAAAAGCGATGCTACAGTGTATGATGCTATTGTTACTTTGTTTATTAAGGATGTTGGGTCATTATTTATCGTGGGGGAACAAGGAAATTTAGAAGGAGTTGTCTCCCGAAAAGACCTTTTGCGCTATTCCTTAGGCCAAGGGGACCAGCATAAAACGCCTGTAAGCATTGTAATGACTAGAATGCCCAATATAGTTATGGTAGATCCAGACGAAACTGTCTATGAAGCTGCCAAAAAAATCATTGAACATAAAGTTGATGCTTTACCAGTAGTTAGAAGGGTCGAGGATCAGGGAGAGCAAGAGAAACTAGAAGTAATTGGAAGATTAACTAAAACAAATATTACTAGTCTTTTTGTTGAGCTAAGCGAAGGTATTTGAAATACTTATTAAAAATAGGGAATATATTTAACAAGATAATAATATTTTAATTAAGTCAGACTTTTGAAGTTTGATTTAGTTAGGGGGGATACATATTACCAAAGCATCTATGGTTTATGTGATATCAGATGCCTTAGGTGAAACAGGGGAGTTAGTTGCCAAGGCTGCCATAAGTCAATTTAAAGATAAAGATATATCAGTAAGGCGTTTTCCATATGTCAACAGCAAGGAAGACTTAGCTGAAATAGTTGAAGAAGCAAGTAATTATAATTGCGTTATAGCTTATACTTTAGTTTGGCCTGAACTTGAGGACTATTTATTAAAACTGGCAGCTAAAGAAAATATTATGACGGTAAATATTCTGGGTCCTTTGATTGATACACTGGCTAAGGTTAATAATGTCCAACCTGTACTGGAGCCTGGTCTTGTTCGAAAAATGGATGAGCAATATTTTCGTAAAATAGACGCTGTGGAATTTGCTGTGAAATATGATGATGGAAAAGATCCCAAAGGTCTATTATTGGCCGATCTAGTTATAATCGGTGTTTCAAGAACCTCAAAAACGCCCCTAAGTATGTATTTAGCTCATAAACGGCTTAGAACTGCTAATGTGCCCCTAGTACCAGAAGCTGCTCTTCCCGAAGAATTGTTTCAAATTTCCCCTAACAAAATTTTTGGGTTAATTATAAACCAGGAACAGTTATATCAGATAAGGGGGGAACGTTTAAAAGCCTTAGGTTTAACTGGGAACGCTAGTTATGCTAGCATAGATAGAATCCAGCATGAGCTGGAATATGCCCAAAAAATAATGAATAAATTGGGTTGCCACATTATTGATGTAACTAACCGTGCTGTGGAGGAAACTGCCAGCAAGGTTTTGGATATTTATTATGAGGAGGAGCATAATGGCTACTAAAAAATATGTATACATGTTTAGCGAAGGCGACGCTTCCATGAGAGATTTGTTGGGAGGCAAAGGGGCTAACCTTGCCGAGATGACTAGGCTGGGTTTGCCTATTCCCCAAGGGTTTACTGTTACTACAGAAGCATGTAATAATTATTATGCCCAAAATCAGAAAATCTCATCGGAAATTATAAAACAAATTGAAGATGCCTTAGCTAAAGTAGAAGAAATTTCCGGCAAAAAATTTGGAGATGCCCAAAATCCATTATTAGTATCCGTTCGTTCCGGAGCTAGAGCCTCCATGCCAGGAATGATGGATACAATCTTAAATTTGGGATTGAATGATAAAGTGGTTGAGGGATTTGCAACTGCTACCAATAATCCTCGCTTTGCTTATGATTCTTACCGCAGATTTATCCAAATGTTTGCTGACGTAGTTAAAGGTGTAGCAAAATCAAAATTTGAATTAATTTTAGATGATATTAAAGAGCTAAAAAACGCAAAATTTGATACAGACCTAAATGAAAATGATTTGAAAGAAGTTTTTACTAAGTTTAAAGAATTGTATAAGCAAGAACTAGGTGAAGAATTTCCTCAAGATCCCAAAGTACAGTTAATCGAAGCTGTTACAGCAGTATTTCGTTCTTGGGATAACCCAAGGGCAATTGTGTATCGTAGGATGAACGATATACCTGGTGACTGGGGTACGGCAGTAAACGTCCAAATGATGGTCTTTGGCAATATGGGAGAAACATCAGGGACGGGAGTTGCATTTACTCGTAACCCTGCTACCGGTGAAAAGATGATTTTTGGAGAATATCTAATTAATGCTCAGGGTGAAGACGTAGTTGCTGGGATTAGGACTCCAAAATCCATTAAAACCTTAGAAAAAGACATGCCGGAAGTTTATAATGAATTTATGTCTATTGCGCAAAAACTAGAACAGCATTATAAAGATATGCAGGATATGGAATTTACTATTGAAAATAAAAAACTTTATTTCTTACAAACTAGGAATGGCAAAAGGACTGCTGCTGCAGCTTTAAAAATAGCGGTAGATTTATTTGATGAAGGAATGGTAACTAAAGAGGAAGCTATTCTCAAAGTTGACCCACGTCAGCTTGACCAACTCCTTCACCCATCTTTTGATCCTGACGCTTTAGAGGCAGCAAAACCTATTGCTAAAGGATTAGCTGCTTCACCTGGTGCTGCTGCTGGAAAAATATATTTTACAGCTGAGGAAGCAAAAGAAGCTCATAAAAAAGGAGAAAGAGTGATTCTAGTCCGTTTAGAAACTTCTCCTGAAGATATTGAGGGTATGGTCGCATCCCAAGGGATTTTAACAGTTAGAGGCGGAATGACTTCTCACGCTGCTGTTGTAGCCCGCGGCATGGGTACTTGCTGTGTTGCAGGCTGTGGTGAAATTGCAATTAACGAAGCAGCAAAATATTTTAAAGTAGGCCAAAAAACCTATCATGAAGGAGATTATATATCTCTTGACGGTTCAACAGGAAACGTTTATGGAGAAGATATTCCTACTGTAGAAACGAAAATATCCGGTGATTTTGCCAGATTCATGTCCTGGGCAGATGAACTAAGGACAATGCAGATTAGGACTAATGCAGATACGCCTAAGGATGCTAAAAATGCAGTAGCCTTTGGTGCCCAAGGTATTGGATTATGCCGGACAGAACACATGTTTTTTGAAGAAGACAGGATTCCTAAAGTAAGAAAAATGATTTTAGCTAATAGTGAAGAAGAGAGAAGAGCTGCTTTGTCTGAACTATTGCCTTTGCAAAAAAATGATTTTATCGGCATTTATGAGGCTATGGAAGGAAGACCTGTAACTGTACGTCTCTTAGACCCGCCATTGCACGAATTCTTACCCCATGAAGATGAGGATATTGCAGAGTTAGCTAAAGAAATGGGAGTTTCCTTTGAAGAACTAAAAGGCAAAGTGCAATCCTTACATGAATTTAATCCTATGATGGGCCATCGAGGCTGCCGTCTAGCTGTATCCTATCCCGAAATTGCTGAAATGCAAGCTAGAGCTATTATTGAAGCAGCAATATATGTCAAGCAAAAAGGCTACGATATCGTACCAGAAATCATGATTCCTTTAGTTGGTGAATTAAAGGAACTAAAATGTATTAAGGATATAGTAGAAAAAACAGCTTGTGAGGTAATTCAAGAAGCTGGTGTGGAATTAAGATACTTAGTTGGTACCATGATTGAAATTCCTAGAGCTTGCCTAATAGCAGACGAATTAGCTAGTGAAGCGGAATTTTTCTCTTTTGGCACTAACGATTTGACGCAAATGACTTTTGGTTTCTCCCGTGACGACGCAGGCAATTTCTTAGACCATTATTACGAGCGGAAAATATATGATTTTGACCCATTTGCCAGATTAGACCAAAAAGGTGTAGGGCAGCTGGTTAAAATGGCTGTGGAAAAAGGCAAATTAACAAGACCAGACATTAAATTAGGCATTTGCGGAGAGCACGGAGGGGATCCTTCTTCCATCGAGTTCTGTTATAAGGCTGGATTGAATTATGTTAGCTGTTCTCCTTACCGTGTACCAATTGCTAGGCTGGCTGCAGCACAAGCAGCAGTTCGTTTTAAAAAGGAACAATTATAACATAAATTTACTTGGCAGGTTATTAAAAGGAGGCTACAAGCCTCCTTTTGTAATTATGATGGAGAATATTCTAGCTAAGCCTAAAACTATGGATAAAGAGCTATCTAAGATTAAGCTAGGTGGAAAGTAAGGAGGTTAGATTTCATGCTCATACGAGAGCAAACGGAAAAAAATGAAGAACTAACCCTTTCTCCTTTAGCTGCCTTAAGTAAAGCAACAAAGGGAAGGGAAAAGCCTGAAGAACCTTGTAATATTCGTACCTGTTATCAGAGGGACAGAGATAAAATTATCCATTGTAAAGCATTTCGCAGATTGAGTCATAAGACACAGGTTTTCATAGCGCCGGAGGGAGATCATTTTCGGGCTCGCTTAACTCATACCTTAGAAGTGGCCCAAATTTCTCGAACAATTGCCCGGGCTCTAAGGCTTAATGAGGACTTAACTGAGGCCATAGCATTAGGGCATGATCTAGGTCATACACCTTTTGGCCATGCGGGGGAAACAGCATTAAATCAAGTTTTTCCCGAAGGCTTTAAACATAACGAACAAAGCTTGCGCGTAGTTGAGAAACTAGAGCAGGGCCAAGGGCTAAATTTAACTTGGGAAGTGCGGGATGGCATTCTAAACCATACTGGAGAAACACTGCCAGCGACATTAGAAGGTCAAATTGTTAGGATTTCCGACCGGGTAGCTTACATTAACCACGATATTGATGATGCTATTCGGGGAGGCATTATCCAAGCAAAGGATCTGCCTCAAGAATGTTTAGAGGTTCTTGGTTATAAACATAGCCAGCGAATTAATACCATGGTCATTGATTTAATCGAAAGCAGCGCCAATCAACCTCTAATTACCATGAGTCCTAGAGTAAAAGAGGCCACCGATTGCTTGCGTACTTTCCTTTTTAATTACGTTTACGTAGGCTCTTTAGCAAAAATTGAGGAAGAAAAGGCTAAAAAATTAGTCCAAACACTATATAATCACTACTGCCACCATCCGGAAAGTTTGCCTCAAGAATACCTGAAGAGAAGGGAATTTAGCTTGGAACGACGTGTATGTGATTATATCGCCGGAATGACCGATCGCTATGCAACAGCTCAATATACTAAATTATTCGTACCCATTGGATTTAAATTATAGCTTACCCTCTAGTTCCTCAAGTTTAAAAGGAGCATTTTCCCAGGTTACTTTAATTTTGTTTAACATGGGGGGAAATGCTTTTTCTTTGGTAAAAAGGGAAATACGCAAAACTTGCTGACTGTTATCCTTTTGCATAAAATACTCTTGAGCATAAACCCTGTTGCTGCTTTCCAGTACAGCAGACCAGTTTAAGAAAAAGCCGTGGTAGAAATTTGTTTTCACCGGAATACATTTATACTCTAAAAAATTAAATGAACTCTCCTCTTTACTGTTGTTTAAGAATTTTTGTAAATCTTTTATGTGCCAAAGCTGGATATAACCCCAGTAGTTAATATTTTTATCTTCCAGAAAGAGGCTGAAAAAAACTTCTTCTCCATTGCTGAATTCCGTCTTAAGTACAGTAGTACTTGGAATATTTATCGTTATTCCATACTGCTCGTTATAAAATTGTTTAAATTTTAAATTATTAGGTCGGGTTTGACTAGGCATATTTGCAGCTAAACTTAGGATAAAAACTGCCACTGCCAAAGTTAAAGTGGCTAAAAACCAAAATTTGCGATATCTCACTAAATAAGTCACTCCTTTCATCTACTAAAAATTTTATTTAGGGCAAAAAATTTTTATAACCGTCATAACTGTTTGTGGCAGAATATTTTAATAACTATACGCAGAAAAGTAATTGTGTGGTAATATCAGGTACGTAAAGCTTTATTAATGTATATGAGGTGGCAAATTAATGGGGAGAAAAAGAAAAAGTAGACATAAACATTATAGATTTAAGGGATTTAGAAGTTTAATTAGGTTTTTGTTGCTTAATGTATTAATATTTATGCTTACGTCCCCCTTTGTTATTTTGTATGGTCCTTTTCAAAATGTGCGCAACGCGGTAGTTGGCGCCGTTGCTACATCTATGCACCGATATTTGTTAAATTACTTTTTAAGTCCGGAGGAAATTGATAAGATCCTAGCTAATAGCCGCAATATTGTAGGTGATATTTCAGAAAAGCTATTTTACTTTAACAATAGCCACAGTGCCAAAATTAAATTTACGCAAATCAAAAGCAGTCGTTTTAAAGGCTATATACTGGAAATAAGTGACCCTACCCGCTTACAGGTTGGTGTTTCTAATGACCTAGGCCAAAGTGGTCAGACAACAAGCGAAATTGCCCGGCAGAACAAAGCCATTGCTGCGGTTAACGCAGGTGGTTTTGATGACCCTAATGGAACTGGTACAGGCAGGCTGCCAATAGGAGTAATCATTCACAACGGCTATTATATCGTAGGCGAAAATATTAAAGGTAAAGTTGATTTGGTAGGATTAAATCAAGATGGGATTTTAGTGGTAGGCAAATATACTGTGCAGCAAATGAAGGAAATGCAGATAAAAGAAGGAATTACCTTCGGCCCTCCCTTAATTATTAATGGACAAAAACAAATCACTAAAGGTGATGGGGGATGGGGAATAGGCCCTCGTACAGCTATTGGGCAGAAAAAAGATGGAACTATTCTGCTTTTGGTTATTGACGGTAGGCAGCCTCATTATTCTATCGGAGCAACCTTAGTGGATGTCCAAAATATTTTATTTGAAAATGGGGCTTATATTGCCGCTAATCTTGACGGTGGTTCCAGCGCTACTATGTTTTATCAGGATAAAGTTGTAAATAAACCATGCGATATACTTGGTGAGCGCTCAATACCTTCAGCTTTTATTGTAAAGTAGTGAGGTGAGTGAATAGATGAAAAATAAGTTTTTTTTATGGTTATTTTGTGCCCTGCTTATACAAGTAAGTGTTTATTTGTACCTGGACAGAATTTTATTTGCCCCGGAAATGGACTTTTCTCAGGAAACCATTAGTAAGGAATCTGGTAGCAGTGCCTCCAAAAATTATTCTTATAACAAAGACTATTATGCTCAAATTTCTGAAGGGAGTGTTAAATTTTATACTAAGAATCAAAAACTTGTTCAAGAAGTAAAACTTAGGGATAAGGAGCAGATTACCTATTTTTCTTGGCTGCCCCAAAGGAATCTAGCTTTAATTGGTTTGTCCTACGAAACCCGAGGCGGCACTACAGTAACTTTGAAACCAGTAAATCCAGAGTTAGATAGTCACCCGGCTAACCCTAAAATAGCTGGTTTAGGCAAAGGAGCACAAATAGTTGATGTAACTTACTCTACGCAAACCAATGTAATATACATGCTCGTTAAAAGTGGTAAAAATGCCTCCGTGTTCCGAACGGATGCCAATAACAATCTTGAACAGATGGATTTAAGTACCACTCATATTGGCAGAATTGACAATCTGCATAATGATGATATTTTATTGTACGATAATACTGATACGGGCCAAATTCATTGGGTTAGCAGGCACGGAAGTTCCAAGATAATTTCACCGGAAAATGGGAAATTTGCTTTATTAGGTGTTGATGAACATGATAATATTTATATTGGTAAATTAGCAGAAACGGAAAAAATATCAGAAATATATATTCAGAAAAGTAATGGCTTTTTTGTTTTATATAAAAAATTAGATTATGCATATCCTGTAGATGCAGTTAAAATAACTGCTGATGGAAACGTAATTTTAAGTTAAATTTAATTCTTTCAAGTCGGGTGATTAAAAATTGATTGATGTAATATTTTCCCCTGGAGCTATTGATAATACGCAGCTTCCGGCTAAATCTGTGGCGGTAATAGATGTTCTGCGGGCTACAAGTGTGATGATTACCGCCATAGCTAATAATTGCTAAAGGATCTTAGGAGTTATTTAGGAAATTCCCATGTACTTGTCTAAACATGCCAGGTATTTGGCTTCCTTGAGGCGGGAGGAAGATCTAGATTTTTGTGTACAGGTAAATAAATTTCCCATTGTTCCTGTTCTAATGGAAAATGTTCTTGTCAATGGGTAAAAAAAGAGCAAGGTTTTTCTTCGCTAGTCAAGCTATTCAGGCGGTGACTAAGTGCCTGACAGAAAACCTTGCTCTTTTTATATTTTAACCAACACCTAGTTAATTATACAAATTTGAGAAAAAAATAAAAAAAAGGCACTTTCACAGTGCCGGAAGAAAGGGAATTCAATTAAGGAAGAGATTCATTTGGCATTCATCAATTAAGAGTATATCATAGTCAGCTATAAAAGTATATACTTTCATATAGGTAATTTATTGATAAATATCTACATTGTTGTAATAAAATATAATTTTTGAGTTTTCTTTTATATTTGGCTTTTCAAAATAAGCAGGAAAATGTCTGATTTTATCGAATTAATAGCGAATGTTATATGTTTGTAACATGGTGTGCAGTATTCGCTCTTATTTGGTAGGGATTGTAAAGTCAAACGGAAAAGAAGGATTTATCCGACTTGTGGCGAATATTTGTTCTATGGTAGATATAAAGCGGTGGTAAATATGCAGTATACTAGTACAGAAATTATAGAACAAATAAGAAGCGCCACTGACATAGTTCATTTGATAAGTGAGTATGTATTGTTAAAGGAAAAAGGCAAAAACTTTCTAGGGCTTTGTCCATTTCATCAGGAAAAAACACCATCCTTTACAGTTAGCCCGGACAAACAAATTTTCCATTGCTTTGGCTGTGGTGCAGGTGGGGATGTTTTTTCGTTCATTATGCAATATGAACACTTAGAGTTTCCAGAGGCAGTTGAATTTTTAGCCAAAAAGGCAGGAATCGAAGTACAGGAAGAGAATAATTCTAAACTGCCAAAAAACAATTCTAAACTGCAGCGTCTTTTTGATTTGCATGTTTTGGCAGCTAAATTTTATGCCCATTTGCTATCAACGGATTACGGAAAAGAGGCTAAAGCATATTTAACTGAGCGAGGCTTAGATCAGGAGATATTGCAAAAATTCATGCTAGGTTATGCACCTGATAGCTGGAACGGATTCCTAAAACTGCTGCAAAGCAGAGGGTATACACCTGCAGAGGCTGTCCAGGCAGGGCTGGTTACTCCAAGAGAAAAAAGCAATGGCTATTACGATCGATTTCGCAGCAGGATAATGTATCCTATTTTTGATTTACGAGGCAGAATTATTGGTTTCGGAGGCAGGGTATTTAAGGGTGGAGAGCCAAAATACCTAAATTCCCCAGAAACAAAAATCTTCCAAAAGAAATTTAATTTGTATGGTCTTAAAGCTGCATTACCTGCTATACGGCAAACTGGAAAAGCTATCTTAATGGAAGGCTATATGGACGTTATAACTGCCCACCAATATGGTTTCACTAATGCTGTGGCATCCTTAGGCACAGCTTTTTCTAGGGAGCAAGCTCAGCTTTTGGCCAGATATGCCCAGGAAATAATCATTTCTTACGATTCTGACCAAGCGGGACAGCAGGCTACGTTACGCAGTATTGAAATATTGGAAGGAATAGAAGCCAAAATTAAAGTATTGGAAATACCTGCAGGTAAAGACCCGGATGAATATTTGCACAAAAAGGGAGCAGAAGAATTTGCCAAATTGCTGCAAAAAGCTGCTTCAGTTTTTGAATACAAATTGCAATTAGGGCTTAGTAACTACGATACATCGACAGTTGATGGCAAAACCCAATTAGTTAAAGCTTTGTTGCCGGAACTAATCAGAACTAAAAATAATATAGAAAGACAAGAATATATTAAGGTTATTGCAGCTAAACTTAGCTTAAATGAGGAAGCCATTTACTTAGAATTAAAAAAACAATATAAAATGCAGAAATTTGGGATTAAAGAGGATAAAAAAGTAAATTTTAGACATAATATCGATGGGAGTTTATATTATAATTCAGCAAAATTTAAGCCTGAACTTACTTTGTTGAAGATAGTTTTAAACCAGCCTGAATTAGTATTTTTGATTGAAAAAGAAATTAAGCAAGATTTTTTTAGCAGTCCTAGTTTTGTGCGAATACTTCAAGGTATTAAAGAAGCGTTGCTTAATTCTGAAGTAGCACCTAACCTAACTGCTATTTTAGAGTATATTCCTGAAGAAGAAAAAAAGATAGTACTTGCCTTGAGCACGAAAGATCTTAATTTTATCAACCAACAGGTAATTGAAGATACTATTAAAACAGTCAAAATAAATGGATTAAAAAAAGTAGAAGCAGAAACTCGTTCTAAAATATCTATGGCTGAAAAAGAAGGAAATTTAGATCTAGTTCTCGAACTTACATTACAATTAACTAGTTTACAAAAAGAGATACAAAGTTTAAAATAATAGTTTGAGTTCCTTGAGGATAAAGTTAGTGAAGGGGGGGATTTCTAGTGAAGGATAAAGAAAAGAAAATAGAATCAGTCAAAAAACTGATGGAAAAGGGCAAAAAACAGGGAGCCCTTTCGTATCGTGAAATTATGGATTCTTTGCAGGGCATAGAGCTTTCTTCCGAACAAATTGACGATATTTATGAACAACTTGGCAGCATTGGAATAGAAGTGATTCCCGATACTGGTGATTTAAACGAAGATCGTGACGAAAGTATCCAAAATATAGATGAGTCGGAAGAAATAGAACTTGATTTATCAATTCCGGAAGGAGTTGGAATTGATGACCCCGTTCGTATGTACCTCAAGGAAATTGGTCGGGTACCTCTCTTATCTGCTGAAGAAGAAGTTGAATTGGCCAAAAAGATGGGAGAAGGAGACGAAGAAGCAAAGAGAAGATTGGCTGAAGCTAATCTGCGCTTAGTAGTAAGTATTGCTAAAAGGTATGTTGGTCGAGGCATGTTGTTTTTAGATCTAATTCAAGAAGGTAATTTAGGTCTAATTAAAGCTGTAGAAAAATTTGATTATAAAAAGGGTTTTAAATTTAGTACTTATGCTACTTGGTGGATTAGGCAAGCCATTACCAGAGCAATTGCTGACCAAGCTAGAACAATTCGTATACCAGTACATATGGTAGAAACAATAAACAAGTTAATTCGGGTTTCCAGACAGTTGCTGCAGGAATTAGGAAGAGAACCAGCCCCTGAAGAAATTGCTAAAGAAATGGATATACCGGTAGATAGAGTCAGAGAGATTATGAAAATTGCTCAAGAGCCGGTTTCCCTAGAAACACCCATTGGAGAGGAAGAAGATAGCCATTTAGGGGACTTTATTGAAGATGAGGATGCACCGGCACCTGCTGAAGCAGCTTCCTTTATGCTGCTGAAAGAACAACTGGAAGAAGTATTGGATACCCTAACACCTAGAGAAGAAAAGGTACTGCGTCTAAGATTTGGATTAGATGATGGCCGCTCAAGAACTTTAGAGGAAGTTGGACAGGAATTTGGAGTTACCAGAGAGAGAATTCGTCAAATCGAAGCCAAGGCATTGCGTAAACTTAGACATCCAAGCCGTAGTAAAAAACTTAAGGATTATTTGGAGTAAGTTGGTAATAAAAAATTTAATAGTTCTATTGACTTCATTTTAAATAAATCGTATAATAAATAACGTCGCTGAGACGTTCCTCGATAGCTCAATGGTAGAGCACTCGGCTGTTAACCGAGTTGTTGTAGGTTCGAGTCCTACTCGGGGAGCCATTTTGGGCCTATAGCTCAGCGGTAGAGCTACCGGCTCATAACCGGTTGGTCCCTGGTTCGATCCCAGGTGGGCCCACCAATTTAGTATTTTGAAGTCAGATGTCTGAAATCGGAACTATTCTACTTCTGATTTCTGGCAACTGACTTACGTTCTGGCCCGTTGGTCAAGTGGTCTAAGACACCGCCCTTTCACGGCGGTAACAGGGGTTCAAATCCCCTACGGGTCACCAATAGGGCGATTAGCTCAGCTGGGAGAGCGCTTGCCTTACAAGCAAGATGTCGGCAGTTCGATCCTGTCATCGCCCACCATAAAAAAACCTCGCTTGAATTAAGCGAGGTTTTTTGCTTTTAACCCCATTGAAAGGAAGAGATGAAAATTATTAAACTGTCCCCACGCTTAAAAGCTATAGCAGATTTAATAGAACCAGGTAGGGCTGTTGCTGATATTGGCACTGATCATGCTTATTTACCTATATATTTAGTTCAACAAGGAATAGCGCCTAAGGCTGTGGCAGTAGACATTCATCAGGGGCCTTTTCAAAGTGCTGCGGATCAAGTCCGGCAGCAAAAACTCACAGATCTAATTAGTGTCCGTTTGGGTAATGGTTTGGAACCAATTAGTGTTGGTGAAATTGAAATGGCAGTTTTAGCAGGAATGGGCAGCGCTACTATCGAAAAAATTTTAGAGGCTAAACCAGATCTAGTTACTGACTTAAAACAGCTGGTGCTGCAGCCTATGGTTGGGATAGCTAATCTTCGCTTATGGCTTTCCCAAAATCATTGGAGAATAGATAAAGAAGTTTTAGTTGCAGATGAAAATCATATTTATGTCATTATTTCTGCAAAACCTGGAGAAGATAAACTAACGGATTGGCTTACTTTGGAACTAGGTCCGGTTATTTTAAGAGAAAAACCACCTCTGTTTGTACCTTATTTAGAGAAATTAATTGCAGATTTAACAAAAGTATTTATTTCATTGGAGAAAACAGAAAGTCAGGAAGGAAAAATCAAACAAAGTCAGATTGGGGGAAAAATAAAACTACTTCAGCAGTTTATTAAGTAGTACCTGTAATTCATTTCCATTGGAGTTTTGGAAATTTTATTATCAAAAGTTTGGCAAGATCTTCTTAATTGTAACAGTTGACAATAATTAACTTAGCATTTAATATAGAATTATAACTATACTATATTAGTAAACAATGAGCTGAGGACAAAATGCGTTTAAATCAAGCTACAGACTATGCAATGCGGGTAATTTTATATTTTGCCAGTAAGCCCCAAGGCCAGGTTGTGGAGGCTAAGCTAATTTCGGAACAAGAGCACATACCAATGCGCTTTTTGTTAAAATTTCTTCGACAGCTAGTAAAAGCGGGACTAATCAATTCTCACCGTGGAACCAACGGAGGTTATTCTTTAGCAAGGCCGGCTAAGGAGATTTCCATGCTTGATGTATTTGAAGCTATGGAGGGTCCTTTGAACATTAACCGTTGTTTATATTCTCCGGAAGAGTGCAGCAAAAAATTTGCTGGTAAATGCCCCGTCCATGAGGTCTTAGGAGAGCTACAAGGGCAAATGAAAATTTTTTTAGCTAAATATGACTTCGAGATGCTAAGTCAAAGGGTGAAATAATATTTCACCCTTTGCTTAAAACATAAACATTATCCTTAGAGTATACATTAAGGAGGAGAAATTAATGAAAAAATGGCGTTGTACAGTTTGCGGATATGTTCATGAAGGGGATACTCCCCCAGAAAAGTGCCCTCTTTGTGGCGCCCCAAGCGAAAAATTTGAGGAATTAAAAGAAGGAAATGGCCCAGATATAGTTGACTGGAACAAAATTGGAGTAGCCCAGGGTTCTGGCTTTGAAGAAGATTTGCGCAGACAGTTTCAAGGAGAGTGTATGGAAGTAGGTATGTACATAGCTATGGCTCGCCAGGCTGAGCGTCAGGGGTTTGGAGAAATTGCAGAAACAATGAAGCGCATTGCTTGGGAAGAAGCCCATCATGCTGCCAGGTTTGCTGAATTGCTGGGAGAAGTACTTACGGAAAGTACGGAAGAAAACTTGAAAAAATTAGTTGAAGGCGAAGCTGGAGCCAATCGAGCAAAAAAAGATATTGCAACAAGATCTAAGCAGCAAAATCAGGATGCTATTCATGATTCTATCCATGAAGCATGTAAGGATGAAGCAAGACATTGTATGGCCTTCTTTGGTTTATTAAATAGATATTTTCCCCAAAAGTAATAATTAAGTAAATAATAGTTTTCTTTTTGATAAGCAATTGGTTATATAATCAATTGCTTATTTGTCTGTCCACGATTAAGTTCAGTCTAGAGCGGCAAAAATAAATAAGTCTTAATTTTCCAAAAGGCTTTTTGACTTAAAAAGAAAGTGCTATAATTTTACCTTAGGGTAGTATTAATTTTTTGAGCTTTTGTGGAAGGCTTAAAGGGAGGAATGACCTTTGCTAGAGATTCGTAATTTATCTTTTACAGTTGAAGGAGAAAAGGGAAATGTTCAAATATTAAAAAATATTAATTTAACCCTAGAAAGCAATATGTTATACGTTTTAACCGGTCCTAATGGTGGGGGTAAATCTTCCCTTGCTAAAATCATCATGGGAATTTATCAGCCTACTTCCGGTCAAATTTTATTAGATGGACAAGATATTACAGATTTAGGAGTTACGGAACGGGCTCGTTTAGGGTTAGGTTATGCCTTTCAGCAGCCTCCTCGTTTTAAAGGACTAACTGTTGAAGATTTATTGGAAATTGCAGGCGGGAAAGATGCTAGAAACTGTAATCTCTTATATGATGTGGGCTTATGTCCCCAGGATTACATAGAGCGGGAAGTAGACGCCAGTTTGTCTGGCGGTGAACTAAAAAGGATTGAACTTGCAACTTTACTGGCTAGAGATTTAAAAGTTGCACTCTACGATGAACCTGAGGCAGGCATTGACCTATGGAGTTTTTCACGTTTGACTGAAACTTTTAAGAATATTCACGAAAAATATGCCACAACTTTGGTAATTATTTCTCACCAGGAAAGAATTTTAAACTTAGCTGACGAAATAATTTTAGTTACTGATGGAAGCATTCAGGAGAAAGGTAAGAAAGATGAAATATGGCCAAAGTTAATGCATCAAATTAACTGTACCTGCCGGGAAGATTGTATAGAGGGAGAGGATAAAGATGCCAAGTGTTATCGATAATGTAGATAAAAAAATATTAGAAACAGTAGCAGATATGCAGGAAATCCCCTCAGGGGCATACAATATCCGTAAAAATGGACAGGCTGTTGGCAGGCAATCTACGGAGAATATAGAAATTAGGCCTAAAGAAGATAAGCCTGGAATTGATATTATCGTTAAGCCTGGAACTAAAGGTGAAACAGTTCACATCCCTGTTATCTTAACAATCGAAGGAGAAGATGAGGTTTACAACACCTTCGATATTGGGGAAGGGGCAGATGTCCTTATTGTTGCAGGCTGCGGTATTCACAATTGCGGCAGCAAAAGAGCCCAGCATAATGGAATACATGATTTTATAGTTCGTAAAGGTGCTAAAGTGCGCTATGTTGAAAAACATTACGGGGAAGGGGAAGGCACTGGGGAAAGAATTTTAAACCCTACTACACTTGTCGAAATTGAAGAAGACGGAAGAGTAGAAATGGAAATGGTCCAAATCAGGGGAGTGGACAGTACCCAAAGAGATACTCGGGCCAAGCTCCATAAAAATACTTTCTTACTGATAACTGAAAGAATGTTAACTCACGGCAAGCAAACTGCCGAATCAAAAATAACCGTAGAATTATTTGGGGAAAACTCTTCCACCCAAATTATTTCCAGATCTGTTGCTCAAGATACTTCTGAACAAATTTTTTATCCTAGAGTTGTAGGATATACGGACTGCCGCGGCCATGTTCAATGCGATGCCATTATAATGCACGATGCTAAAGTTAGATCTATCCCTGAAATTTCCGCTCAACATGCTGATGCTCAGTTGGTTCACGAAGCAGCTATTGGGAAAATTGCCGGTGAACAGCTTATTAAATTAATGTCCTTAGGCTTATCGGAAAAAGAAGCCGAAGATAAAATACTGGAAGGTTTTCTTAAATAACATAAAAACTAAAGCATTTATGAATTGTAAAGTTCATAAATGCTTTTTAATAATTTGAAGATTTCGATTTTTCGATAAAATATTACAGATTCTTGCAGGAATATAATGTAAGACGTGTAATATTTTTATTTAGAAGACCTAGGTATCAATGAAAGGGGGGGGGATCTGTGAAACAGATTTTAGTTCGAACGGAACGCTGCCTAGGATGTAAGTCTTGCGAGCTGACTTGCAGTACAAAACATTCTCGGAGCAAAAATCTTTACGGTGCTGTTTTACAAGGAGAAAAACCAGTTAGGAGGGTAACTGTCGAAACTAATGGAGCTAAAACCTTGAATTTACCCATTCAATGTCGTCAGTGTCAGGATCCACGCTGCGTCAGTGCTTGTATGACTGGAGCAATGCAGTTGGATCAGGAAACAAACTTAGTAGTGAACAAAGAAGAAAAATGCGTTGGATGTTGGATGTGTGTCATGGTTTGTCCTTACGGAGCTATTACACCAGACGAAAAAGGAAAAACAGCTGTCAAATGTGATCAGTGCCTAGCAGAAGGTCATGACCCTGCCTGTGTTCAGGCATGTCCGACCAAGGCAATTCAATTTGTAGAAATTACCGACTTTGATAAACTCACTCATAAAGCTTTTTTAACTAGGTTTACTTCGGGAGAGGAGGCTTAATCTATGGAATACTTATCAAAAACAGTGGACCCTGCTGCTGAACAAATGCTTGTTAAAGCAAAGCAGGATCAGGTACAAACAGCTTGGGATCGTTATGAAGAGCAGCAGCCACAGTGTGGTTTTGGTTCTTTAGGCATTTGTTGCCGACATTGTGTACAAGGACCTTGCAGGATTGACCCTTTTGGTGATGGACCAAAATACGGTATTTGTGGTGCTGATGCTGATTTAATCGTAGCACGTAATTTATTGCGTCAAACGGCAGGTGGAGCTGCTGCCCATGTTGATCACGCTTACGAAGCAGTTGAAACTTTAGAGTTAGCGTGTCAAGATAATTCCCCTTATGAAATTAAAGATGAGGAAAAACTAAAAAGAGTTGCTTCAAAACTGGGAATAGGAACTGAAAATAAAAGTGCCAAAGAAATAGCTTTAGAAGTTGTAGAAACAGCTTATAAGGATTTTGCGAATCATTCAGCTAAGCCTTTCAAATGGTTAACAGCGACTGCACCTCAGGAAAGAGTAGAAGTTTGGGAAAAATTAGGTATACTGCCCCGTAATCCTGACCGGGAAATCAGGGAGGCAATGCACCAAACAACAATGGGTATGGATGCCGATCCCGTTAACTTAATCATGTCAACTGTTAAACAAGGTTTGGTAGATGGATATGCCGGGCTGCAGTTAGGTACAGATATTCAGGATATTATATTCGGCACTCCTACACCTGTAGCCACAGAAGCTAATTTAGGAGTTTTAAAAGCAGATCATGTCAATATTATTCTTCACGGACATGAACCTATGCTGGCCGAAAAAATTGTTGAGTGGGCTCATAAGTTGGAAGGAGAGGCTCTGGCACAAGGGGCTAAAGGTATCCAATTAGCCGGTGTGTGCTGCAGCGGTAATGAAGTATTAATGCGGCAGGGAATTCCTTTAGCAACTAATTTCTTAGCTCAGGAGCTGGTCATCGTCACGGGAGCTGTCGATGCTATGGTAGTAGATGTTCAGTGCATCATGCCTTCCCTGACTAGAGTAGCAGCTTGCTATCATACGAAAATATTTACTACTAAACCTATTGTTAAAATGCCAGGTGCCCAGCATATAGCATTCGATTTACAAGAGGCAGATGAAAAAGCCCGGGAAATTGTCCGCCAGGCTATTCAAAACTTTAGCCGCCGTGATCCTAGCAGAGTTGATATTCCTCAAATTAAGACTAAAGCAATGGGTGGATTTAGTGTTGAAGCTATAGTAGGTGCTCTAAGCAAGCTAGATGCTGCTAATCCCTTAAAACCTTTAGTTGACAATATAGCCAATGGAAATATCTTAGGTGCCGTTGGTACTGTAGGATGCAACAATGTTAAAGTTGTCCATGATTCTTTCCATGTTACTATGGTTAAAGAGCTAATTAAACATAATGTTTTAGTAGTATCCACAGGTTGTTCCGCTCAGGCCTTAGCTAAAGCTGGATTAATGTCTCCAGAAGGAACGGAAAAATATGCAGGGGAATCTTTAAAGGCAGTATTGACAGTTGTAGGGAATGCAGCAGGTTTAAATCGGCCTTTGCCCCCAGTGCTGCACATGGGCAGCTGTGTTGATAATTCAAGGATTGGAGATTTAGTAACTGCACTTGCTTCATATTTAAATGTTGCCATTAAAGATTTGCCTGTTGCTGCTTCCGCTCCAGAATATCAGCATGAAAAAGCTTTGGCCATTGGCACTTGGGCTGTAGCCCTAGGTTTGTTAACTCATTTGGGAGTTGTGCCTCCTGTCTTAGGTGGGAAAAAAGTTACGGAGATTTTGACCGGAGAAACTGCGGAAAAACTATTGGGCGGAAAATTCTATGTAGAAACAGATCCAATTAAGGCAGCCCATGGGTTAATTGAACATTTACGTTCCAAACGTAAAGCCCTGGGAATCTAAGTGGGGGTGCTGAATTTGCGCTATTTAATCATAGGAAATAGTGCAGCTGGAATTTTTGCTGCTGAAGCCATACGCCGTCAAGATCCTGAAGGCAGAATTGATATTCTTAGCGACGAAAGCTATCCCGCGTACGCACGCTGCATGACGTCATATTATTTAACGGGAAAGTATGCAGATGAAAAACTGTACCTGAGAAACCCTAGTTATTACCAGGATAACAACTTCAATTTGCATTTAAACGAGAAAGCCGTAGAAGTTTTAACTGAGAAAAATGAGCTAAAAACGGCAAAGGGTAAAACTTATAAATACGATAAGCTTTTAATTGCAACAGGAGCTTCTCCTAAACTACCTAAGATACCAAAAGTTCATAGCAATGGCATCTTCTGTCTAAGAACCTTAGATGATGCTAAAGGTATTTCCCGGTATTTAGGACCTGGGAAAAAAGCAATTGTCATTGGCGGTGGATTTGTTTCCTTAAAGGCAGCATATGCACTGCTAGAAAGAGGCATGTCTGTAACCTGCATTATTTCCTCAGGGCAAATACTGTCTCAAATGCTGGATAAAGGAGCTGCCGATATTGTTGCTGAACTATTAACAGCCCATGGTTTGGAAATTAAATATCATAACGATGTAGTAGAGTTTTTAACTCATCTAGATCAAACAGGCGCTGATGTAGTACATGGAGCACTCTTAAAAAGCGGAGAAGAATTAGCTGCTGATGTAGTTGTCATAGGTAAAGGTGTCAAGCCCAATCTGGATTTCTTAAGAGAAAGCGGTATAGTTATTGGGGAAGGTATCGTGACAAATGAATATATGGAAACAAATTTAGACGGTATTTACGCTGCTGGGGATGTGGCAGAAAGCTACGATTTAACTGTAGGTGAACACAGAATAAACGCTATTTGGCCCAATGCTGCTGAACAAGGTGCAATTGCCGGAAGCAATATGGCTGGTCAAAAAATAAAGTATGCCGGCTCCATGGGGATGAATTCTGCTACTTTCTATGATTTATCCACTATAGCTGCAGGGCAAACGAAAAAAGATGCCAGCACCGGCTTCGAAGTAGTGCAATTGAATTTAGGCCAAAATCTCTATCGCCGTTTCGTCTTTAAAGACGATAAACTAGTGGGATTTGTTTTAGTTGGAGATACAGGCAAAGCAGGGGTACTTACTTCCTATATTCGAGAGCAATTGCCTCTAGGCGATTTTAAAGAAGAATTAAAATTAGGAAAAATACGTCAGAAACTGCTTTTCTAGCCTAAATGTCAAGCCTTGCACAATTTTTTCAAGTTGACAAAAAATTAGTTCTAGAGCTAAAATTAAGTATAAAATGGTAGAATTTTATTTAGCAAAGTAGGATGGCAGGAAGGCAGAAGATTGTTTATTGTGTCTTTAAACACCCATCCAGGGTGTTTTTTTATGTCTGCTTTTGCTGAAAATTTAAGGAGGAACAGAATGAAAAAGGTAATTAGCTTATTAGGTTTAATGGTCTTACTTGCAGTTGCCGCTTTTGGCTGTGGAGGGCAGAATACCCAAACAGATAAAAAAGCTACAGCCGGAGAAAATGGCCAAGTAGTTAAAGTAGGTATTATTCAAATTACTGAACACCCTGCATTAGATGCAGCCCGTCAAGGATTTATTGAGTCGTTGAAAGAAAAAGGTTATACTGAAGGGAAAAATTTAGAAATCGACTATCAAAATGCCCAAGGTGACCAATCTAACTTAAAAACTATTGCTCAAAAATTTGTTACAGACAAAAAAGATCTTATTTTAGCCATTGCAACTCCATCAGCTATTACTATGGCTGGAGAAACAGATCAAATCCCTATATTAATTACTGCTGTAACAGATCCTGTAGCTGCTAAATTAGTTAAAAGCAATGAAGAACCAGGCGGTAATATCACAGGAACTACAGATATGACACCAGTAAAAGAACAGTTAGAATTACTGCAAAAAATCGCCCCAAAGGTTAAAAAAGTTGGGGTACTTTACAATTCCAGTGAAATTAACTCCGAAATTCAGGCAGACATTGCCAGAAAAGCAGCTGCAACTTTAGGTTTACAAGTTACCGAAGCAACTGTTACAGGCAGTGCGGAAGTTCAGCAAATTGCTCAATCTTTAGCTCAAAAAGTAGATGCAATTTATGTTCCTACGGATAACGTTGTAGCATCTTCCATTGCCAGCGTTGTTTCCGTTGCTGAAGAAAAACATATCCCTTTAGTTGTAGGGGAAAAAGGAATGGTTGAAGGTGGAGCTTTAGCTACAGTTGGTATTGATTACTATAAACTGGGCCGCCAAACTGGAGACATGGCCGTGAGAGTATTAAAAGGTGAAGATCCTGCGAAAATGCCTATTGAAAAATTAAAAGATAGCAGTATTGTCATTAATAAAAAGGCTGCTAGGTCCATGGGAGTTACAATTCCTCAGGATATTTTGGCTAAAGCACAAGTGGTAGAATAAAAAGTGATAGGTGGACAGTTATGGATATAAGCATTTTTTTTGGAGCACTTGAACAAGGATTACTATGGTCCTTAATGGTACTAGGAGTTTATATAAGCTTTCGAGTTCTAGACTATGCCGATTTAACTGTTGACGGCAGTTTTGCCCTTGGAGCAGCCGTAGCCGCTAAAATTATCTTTAGCGGCTCTGACCCCTGGTTAGGTACTTTAATTGCCTTTTTAGCCGGAATACTGGCTGGAATTGTAACTGGAATTCTCCATACCCAGTTTAAAATAGCTCCTTTGTTATCAGGGATTCTAAGTATGATTGCTCTTTACTCAATAAACTTGCGCATTATGGGGCAAGCTAATATTTCCCTTTTGCGGATGGATACAATTATCACCAGCGCAGAAAACCTGGGAATTGACAGTAAACTAGCAGTGCTGATTCTTGGCTTAGCCTTTGCTGTCATTGTATCCCTGCTTTTATGGTGGTTTTTAAAGACAGAGATGGGATTTGCTATGCGCGCTACTGGTGACAATGCCCAGATGATTAGAAGCCTTGGAGTCAACACAAATTTAATGATTATCCTTGGTTTAGGTCTAAGCAATAGCTTAGTTGCCTTATCGGGAGCTTTAGTTGCCCAATACCAAAGCTTTGCCGACGTGGGCATGGGTATTGGAACAATTGTGGTGGGTTTGGCTTCAATTATTATTGGAGAAGTAATCTTTGGCACCACCAATTTATTAAGGAATATTTTAGCTGTAGTACTAGGTTCTATTGTATATCGCTTAGTTATAGCTATTGTGCTGCAACTTGGACTGCCTCCAACAGATTTAAGACTGTTGACAGCGTTGATTGTTACCATTGCTCTAGCATCACCAATTGTTACAAACAAAGTACAGAAGTTTTTCGATTTAAAAAGAGGTGCGGGAAATGCTTACCATTCAAAATGTTCACAAGATATTTAATGCAGGCAGTGTCAACGAAAAAGTTGCCTTAAATGGAGTAAACATCAACTTACAGTCGGGGGATTTTGTTACTGTTATTGGAGGCAACGGTGCTGGTAAATCAACTTTACTCAATGCCATAGCCGGCGGCTTTATGATTGATCAAGGCTCCATTAGCATTGGAGAAGCTAAAATCAGTTCTCAACCGGAACACAAGAGAGCTGCCTGTATAGGCAGAGTATTTCAAGACCCTATGTTAGGGACAGCTGCGTCCATGACTGTAGAAGAGAATTTAGCCATGGCTTACCGCAGAGGTAAGTCCAGAGGTTTAAAATGGGGAATTACTAAGGGAGAAAGGGCTTTATTTAAGGAACAGTTGACTCAGTTAGATTTAGGCTTAGAAAACCGTTTAAAAACCAAAGTGGGACTACTTTCTGGCGGTCAGCGCCAGGCATTAACCCTTTTAATGGCCACCTTAATTAAGCCGGAGCTTTTATTATTAGATGAACATACAGCTGCTTTAGATCCTAAAACAGCGCAAAAAGTATTGAACTTAACTGAAAAGCTTATTGATAAATATAAATTAACGACCATTATGATAACGCATAATATGAAGGATGCTTTACACTACGGCAATCGTATGATAATGATGCACGAGGGTAAAATTGTTTTAGACCTAGATGAGCAAACCAAGAAAAAAATGCAAGTGGAAGATTTATTAAAATTATTTGCAAGTACCAGCGGAAATTCCTTAGACAATGACCGTTTACTGCTGGCTTAAAATAATTGTAGAAAAGGCAATTGGCTAAAGTATTGCTGCCAATTGCTTTTTTATTTATTCTAAGCAAATATGTCTAAAAACAGGGTAAAGTATTATGTATAATTGCCAAAGACCTTCCTAAGATGCTGGTAAACTTCCAACTATAACTATATAATAATCTTGGGAGGGTGATAAAACTATATGAACATCGCCTTTTTTCTGTTGCCAAAAAAAGATGTTGTCTATTTAACATCAAAGTCAACTATTAGGCAAGCTTTAGAAAAAATGGAACATCATCGGTATACGGCTGTACCAATTATTGATCAGTGCGGAAAATATGTGGGTACTTTAACAGAGGGAGATCTCCTTTGGAAAATCAAAAATACACCTGATTTAACTTTTTCCAATGCCCACAAGCATACTTTAGCAGAAGTACCACGGAGGGTAACAAATAAAGCTGTATTTATTGACGCTGAAATGCTGGATTTGCTCGAATTAGCGGAAATGCAGAATTTTGTACCAGTAGTCGACGATTGTGGTATCTTTATTGGTATTGTACGGCGCAGAGAAATTATTGAATATTGTTCCCAATTATTAAATCTTAAGCAAGGAAGACAACTAAGCATCAGTAACGGATAGCTTAGAATAACTTACGAAATTTAAAATGGACACGGCACATGCCCTAGTTTAGGCTAGGGCATAAATTTACAAGGAGGAAAACTATGTCTTTAAGAGAAGAAGCATTACAATTGCATGTCAAGCATACAGGTAAGCTAAAAATAGAAAGCAAAGTTCCCGTAACTAATGGATATGAATTGAGTTTAGCATATACACCGGGAGTTGCAGAGCCTTGTAAAGAAATTGCAGCAGAGATTGATAAGGTTTATGACTATACCAATAAAGGCAATATGGTAGCCGTAGTCAGTAATGGTACTGCTGTTTTGGGACTGGGCAACATTGGACCTGAAGCTGCCCTGCCTGTTATGGAGGGAAAGGCAGTTTTATTTAAAACATTTGCTGGAATCGATGCTTTCCCAATTTGTATTCACAGCACCGATGTGGAAGAAGTAGTTGGTATTGTTAAAAATTTAGAACCTACTTTTGGCGGCATTAACCTGGAAGATATAGCTGCACCTAGCTGCTTTGAAATCGAAAGGCGTTTAAAGGAAGAATGCACAATACCAGTTTTTCACGATGACCAACATGGAACTGCCATTGTTGTAGCAGCAGCTATGCTTAACGCAGTTAAACTGGTAAAAAAGGATTTGAAGAAAATCAAGGTAGTTGTTAATGGAGCGGGATCAGCAGGTATTGCCATTACCAAATTACTAATGAAAATTGGCATTCAAAACCCTATCCTTTGTGATCGACAAGGTGCCTTGTATGAAGGCTGCCCAGGCTTAAATACTGCCCAAGGGGAAATGGTTAAAATTACCAACAGAGAAAAAATTCAAGGAACTTTAGCCGAAATTTTGCCCGGAGCAGATGTCTTCGTTGGTGTTTCTGCCGGAAATATCTTAAATGGGGAAATGGTTAAAACAATGGCATCCAACCCTGTGATTCTGGCAATGGCTAACCCAGTGCCGGAAATATTGCCTGACGAGGCCAAAAAAGCAGGAGCTAAAGTTATCGGAACAGGACGTTCTGATTTTCCAAATCAAGTCAATAATTCCCTAGCTTTTCCAGGGGTATTTCGGGGAGCTTTAGATGTTCGAGCTACGGATATCAACGAAGAAATGAAAATAGCTGCTGCCTACGCCATAGCTGGTCTAGTGGATGATCAGGATCTAAAAGAAGATTTCATTATGCCAGATCCTTTTGACCCTCGTATCGCACCAACTGTCGCAGCCAGCGTAGCCAAAGCAGCTATGGACAGCGGGGCAGCTAGAATAAAAGTAGACCCGGAGGAAGTTGCTGCCAAAGTTAAAAAACTAATTTCTTAGTTTGATTAAATAGGGGAATGACCCTTAAGAGGCAGAAGCAAGAGGAATATTATAATCTTGCCTCCTGCCTCTTTTTTCTGCCTCTCGTAAAAAAGTGTATCTTCTAACCTATTGGGGACATTCCTCTTCTGATATAATTGCTGCATAAGAGGTGTGTCCCCTAACCATATAAGGAAGGTGATATTTTGAGACTCCAGTTTATTTTAGGCCGTGCTGGAACGGGAAAAACACATATTTGTTTGGAAGAACTGCGTCAAGAACTGCGCACAAGGCCGGAAGGTTCTCCTTTGATTTTCCTAGTCCCTGAGCAGGCCACATTTCAAAGCGAAGTTATGCTGGCTAAGACTCCTGGTTTAGGAGGGATGATTCGGGCCCAAGTTTTTAGCTTTCATCGATTAGCATGGAAAGTTATGCAGGAAGTTGGAGGCTGTAGTCGTGTTCACCTTGACGAGTTAGGCAAAAGAATGGTTCTCCGCAGTCTAATCGAGGAAAGAAAAAATGACTTAAAAATATTCTATCATGCCGCAGATCAGCCTGGATTTGTTGATAGTTTAGCAGGTGCTTTGTCCGAATTAAAACTTTACTGCCAAACTCCCCAAACTCTTGACGCTGTATTAAACTCTGGAAATTTACAAGACCAAGGATTGTTAGAGGAAAAAATACATGATTTACGGGTACTTCTGGCAGCTCTAGAAGAATACTTAGCCCAGGGCTATCTTGACCCTGATGATTATTTATCTCTCTTAGCAGAAAAAATACATAAATCGGCTTTATTTTCAGGTGCTAAAATTTGGCTAGATGGTTTTACAGGTTTTACGCCTCAAGAGTATCGAGTTATTGAACAGTTGCTGCTTGCGGCAGAAAAAGTTAAAATAACTTTCTGTTTAGACGATTCTCAATTTACTCTGCAGTCTAAAGAAAAAATAGAAAAGTTAGCTAAAAAATCAGGAGTTGAAATTATTCCACCCTTAATACTTCCTAGCCAACCACTGCGATTTAACCAGGCGCCGGAACTAGCCCATGTGGAGAAATATTTTTTTTCCTACCCAATTAAGCCTTTAAGAGTAGAAGAAGATGTTCATAATATCCGCTTAATTGCAGCTGCCAATCGCCGAGGGGAAGTAGAAGGGGTAGCAAGGGAAATTCGCCGCATGTGCAGAGATGAAGGATATGCCTTAGGGGAAATAGCCTTAATCCTTCGAGATTTAGACCCTTACCAAGATTTAATCTTAACTGTTTTTGAAGATTATGAGCTGCCTGTTTTTATTGATCGCAAAAAACCTGTTAAATATCATCCTGTGGCTGAGCTGCTGCGCTCAGCTTTAGAGGTTGTAACGAGTAAATGGCAGCATGACCCAATTTTCAGGTATTTAAAAACTGATTTAATTCCCTTGTCGAGAGCGGAAATTGATGAGTTGGAAAATTATTGTTTGGCCTATGGCTTGCGAGGCAAAAAATGGTTTGATGGTAAACCTTGGCGTTACCGCCGCCGCTGCGCAGTTGATGAAGGGGAACAGCCCCTGTCCCTTCAAGAAGAAGAAAAACTGACTAGAATAAATAATAGTAAAAATAAGGCTGTTCGTGAACTGCTGCTCTTTGCAAAAAGGCTTAGTAAGGCCAAAACTGTACGTGAAATAACAGAGGCTTTATACTACCTTTTAGCCGATTTAAAGGTGCAGAGTGCCTTGGAAAAGTGGGCTCTAAAGGCAGAGGATCAAGGAAAACTGGAAAAATCTAAGGAACATACTCAGGTCTGGGGCAGTATTTTACAGCTTTTCGATCAAATGGTAGAAGCATTAGGGAGTCAGGAGCTTTCTTTGGAGGAATATGCCAAAATTTTAGAAATTGGCTTAGATAGTCTTAATTTAGGTTTAATTCCTCCTGGACTAGATCAAGTACTAGTAAACAGCATGGATCGGTCCCGCAATCCTCATCTCCGAGCAGCTTTTGTCTTAGGTTTAAACGACGGTGTCCTGCCGGCAAAAGTTAAAAATGATGGATTATTGAAAGATGGGGAAAGAGAGCACTTGGCAGCTAAGGGATTGGTTTTAGCTCCAGATAGCCGTCAGCGGCTTTTGGAGGAAAGATTTTTAATCTACACTGCTTTAACCAGAGCTAGCCAGCGTTTGTGGCTCAGCTACCCTCTGGCAGATGAAGAAGGAACTGCTTTACGTCCCTCTATTGTGATAGGACGAATCAAGGAACTGCTGCCCCAAGTAAAATTAGAAGAGTGCAGTTCGGAGCCTCGTGATTTAAATACTGATGCTTTCCAATATATTACTCATCCTCAGCGTACCTTAGCTATTCTGGCAGCTCAGCTGAGAGAAGCTAAGGCAGGGGAAACAATAAACTCCCTTTGGTGGGAAGTCTATAATTACTATGCCCAAAGCAGCCTTTGGCGGGAGAAAAGTCATCAGGTTTTGCGGAGCCTTTTTCATACCAATAATCAAAATAGGATTCCTCAAAAAAGCAGCAGTGCACTTTACGGAAACAAATTAAAAGGCAGCATTTCTCAGCTGGAGAAATTTTCCTCATGCCCCTTTGCTCATTTTTTAGCCTATGGCTTAAAACTAAAAGAGAGGGCAGTCCATAAACTTGCTGCCCCTGATTTAGGGCAAATTTTTCATGCGGCTTTAAAAAATTTTGTGGAGAAGGTTGACAATGATGCACTAGATTGGAGAAATTTAAGCCGGGAAGACTGTCGGCAAATAGTCCACCAAGTTATGGCAGAACTTGTGCCAAAGCTTCAAGATGAAATTCTCTTAAGCAGTGCTAAATATCGTCACTTAACTACTAAGTTGGAAAATACAATTTTACGGACTGCTTATGTTTTAGCTGAACATGCCAAAAGAGGTCAATTTAAGCCCTTTGGTTTGGAATTTGCCTTCCCGGGAGAAATGCTGCCGGCAGTTGTTTTTGAACTGGGAGAAGGCTGGGCCATGGAACTTTCCGGTCGGATTGACCGCATTGACTTAGCACAGCAGAACGGACAATGTTATTTAAGAATCATTGATTACAAATCTGGTTATTCCCAGCTCCATTTGGACGATATTTATTATGGATTAAAGCTGCAGCTTTTGGCTTATTTAGACATTATCTTAAGCAATTTAAAAATAGAGGAAGAAACAGACTTTTTGCCTGCCGGAATGTTTTATTTTAGCGTTCAGAACCCTCTTATCAGTACTTCAGGCCCTCTGCCGATTGAAAAGCTGGAAGAAATGCTGCTGAAGGAATTTAAGCTGAAAGGTTATGTTTTAGCTAAACCGGAAGTAATTAAGCTAATGGATGGCCTAATTAATCAGTATTCAGATTTAATTCCAGTTGGTTTAAGCCAGGATAATAACATTTATACAAATTCATCTATTCTTACCTTAGAGCAGTTTCAACTTCTGAGGGACCATCTGAAAGTTACTTTAAAACAATTTGGCCAAGAAATATTAGGGGGCAAAATCAAAATGGAGCCTTACCGCAAAGGCAATGTTTCTGCTTGCCAATTTTGCAGCTATAAAGCAGTTTGCCATTTTGATTTGCTTTTGGAGGATAATTCCTACCGTTTACTGAAATCGGCAGATAAAGAAGAAATTTGGTCAAAACTTACGGGAGAGGGGGAAGGTGAAAATGAGTGAGAGAAATTGGACAAAAGAACAGCTGGAAGCCATTTGCCATCGGGGAAGCAATTTACTAGTTGCTGCTGCCGCCGGTTCAGGGAAAACGGCTGTTCTGGTGGAAAGAATAATCCGCCTTATTAGCCAGGGACCTAAACCCTTAAACGTAGATAGTTTGCTGGTCGTTACTTTTACCAATGCAGCTGCTGCAGAAATGCGGGAGAGAATTGGACAAGCTATTGTGGTATCTTTAAATAAACATCCAGAGTCAGCTCACTTGGAAAAACAGCTGCTACTGTTAAACCGAGCTCACATTACAACCCTTCATTCCTTTTGCCTAGAGCTAGTGCGGCAGAATTTTTACCAGCTGGATTTGGAGCCAAATTTCCGAATTGCAGATGAAATAGAAGCTTCCTTACTGCGTTTAGAAGTATTAGAAGAAATAATGGAAAAATACTATGCTGAAGATGAGGATGGTCAATTTGCTCTGCTGGCTTCCTGCTACGGCGGGGAGCGGGGAGATGAAGGACTGCAAAGTATGGTTCTGAGTTTAGATGATTTTCTTAAGAGCTTGCCTTGGCCGGAAAAATGGCTGGAGCAAAATGTAAACTGCTTTAAAATCGACGAAAATATGGAATTTGATGAACTAATTTGGGTAAAAAGCATAAAAAAAGATATTACATTAAAACTTACCGAAGCACAAGGACTGTTGAAATCAGCATTAAAGCTGACGGTTAAACCCGGCGGGCCTGCTAATTACGAAGCCAGCCTGAAAGATGATTTAGTTTTAGTGGCAGAATTACAGTCTGCTGCGGCTTTAAAGTGGGGAAAAATGTATGAAGCTTTTTCTAGTGTAACTTTTAAAAGTTTAAAACGCTGCGGCAAAGATGTGGATGAGGGCTTAAAGGAACAGACTAAAAATTTACGCAATAAAGCCAAAAAAATTATTGAGGATTTAAGGAAGAACTTTTTTACCCGAGAACCCCAGTCCTTGTGTCAGGATTTAATTGACATTGAACCTTTACTCCAAACCTTAAAGCAAGTAGTCATAGATTTTCAAAATTTATATGGCCAAAAAAAACGGGAACGCCTGCTAGTGGACTTTAATGATTTGGAACATTATACTTTACAGCTTTTGCTGGACCCAACTTCGACAGTGGAAAACATTGTTCCCTCAAAGTTAGCTTTAGAACTTAGACAGCAATTTGCGGAAATACTTGTCGATGAATACCAGGATATTAACGGTGTCCAAGAAGCTATTCTACAGTTAATCTGCTGTCAGGAAGCAGAGTCGAATTTGTTTTTAGTAGGCGATGTTAAACAAAGCATCTACCGTTTTCGCCAGGCAGAGCCAGGGCTTTTTTTGCAAAAATATCATGAATTTATTTTACAAGAGAACTGCGCCCGGCGCATTGATTTAGCTAAAAATTTCCGCAGCCGTCGGGAAATAGTTGATGGCACAAACTTTATCTTTCGGCAAATTATGACGAAAGAAGTAGGGGAAATGGCCTATACATCAGAAGCTGAATTAGTTTATGGTGCCAACTACCCTGAACAGGAAGGGAATGGTTCACCCGGTGCCATTGAAGTCCATTTAATTGACCGCAAAAGTCCAGAGATTAGTACGAACTCGGAAGAAACCAGGCCAGATAACGAAGCAGAGGAATTAGACAGCATTCAGTTAGAAGCTAGGGCAGTAGGCAATAGGATTAAAGAAATGATTGGTAAACAGGAATTTGCTGTTTATGACCAAGGGCTTAAAGATTATCGCCCTTTAACTTATCGTGATATTGTAATTCTCCTGCGCTCCACCCAAAACAAAGCAAATATCTTCGCAGAAGAATTTCGTCAGCTGGGAATACCAGTTTATGCAGAACTTGGAACAGGCTATTTAGAGGCAGCAGAAGTAGCTACAGTATTGTCCTTGCTTAAAATCATTGATAATCCAAGACAGGATATTCCTTTAACAGCCGTACTCCGCTCCCCTATAGGTAACTTTACAGCTGAGGAGCTGGTAGAAATCCGGGTCAGTGCAAAAAATGAGGATTTTTTTACAGCAGTAGAGCTTAAGGCACAGGACACTGACCCCTTAGGTCTAAAATTGCACGATTTTTTGGCAAAGTTAGATCTTTGGAGGACTTTCGCACGGCAAAATACCCTGGCAGACTTAATTTGGAATATATACCGAACCACAAACTATTATGACTATGTAGGAGGAATGCCGGGAGGTGCTCAGCGTCAGGCTAATTTAAAAGCTTTATATGACCGGGCACTGCAATATGAAAAAACATCTTTTCGCGGCTTATTTCGTTTTTTGCGCTTTATTGAGCGGCTCCAGGAAAGAGGGAAAGATTTAGGAGCTGCCGGTGCTTTGGGAGAAAATGAAGATGTAGTCCGGATTATGAGTATTCATAAAAGTAAAGGCCTAGAATTTCCCGTAGTTATAGTTGCTAATTTAGGCAAGGAATTTAATCTGCAGGATTTAAACAAAGATCTGCTGCTTCATAAGGAATTAGGTTTTGGACCTGCTTTTGTTGACCCTCAGCTGCGGATTAAATACCCTACTTTAGCCAGACAATCTATTGCCGCTAGACTTAGAATGGAATTATTGGCCGAAGAACTGCGCATTTTCTATGTAGCCATGACTAGAGCAAAAGAAAAACTCCTTTTATTTGGTTCAGTTGCTGATTTAAGTAAAGCACTGGAAACTTGGAGCCAAGAAATACCGGCAGAAGGCTGGGCATTGCCTGAGGTTAAATTAGCTACTGCTAAAAAGTGCTTAGATTGGCTGGTGCCTGCCTTAATGAGACACTCTAATGGTGATGTTTTGCGCCAATTGGCAGCTTCTCAAGGTCCAATGACCCAGGAATGTAGTCAAGACCCATCCTGTTGGAAAATTGTTGTCTGGAATCGACAGGACTGTGGGGCTAGTGCAGTGCCAAGAACGCTAGACTCTAAATGGGAACAGATAAAAGATTTAAAACCTTTGGCTATAGACAATAAACATGGAGAGCAAATTGCCAGGTGCTTAGATTGGGTTTACCCCAAAGAGTATGCCAAAATCCCTGCTAAGCTTACGGTATCCGATTTAAAAGAACGCCTTGCTGCACAAAAGGCAGCTGCATTAGATGAGGAAAAAATAGTTTTCCAAGATAGGCCTAAATTTTTGCAGGAAAGCAAGAAACTAACTGGGGCAGAACGAGGGACAGCATTGCATTTACTCCTTCAGCATCTAAACAAAAGACTTCCCTTTGCAGAGGAAAAATTGCCAGAATTCTTAGCTGAATTGCAGATTAAGGAAATACTGACTAAAGAACAAGCAGCAGCATTAAACTGCCGGCAAATAGCAATGTTTTATGCTTCCCCCTTAGGGCAAAGATTACAAGCTGCCCCACAAGTCCAGGTAGAAGTACCATTTAGTTTAATGCTTCCTGGAGCAGAACTATATCCAGAACTGAAGGAAAGCAGCGAAACTATATTGCTGCAAGGAGTTATTGACTGCCTCTGGGAAGAAAATGGGGAAATAGTAATTGTAGATTACAAAACTGATTGGGTAGTTGAAGCAGAGCTGGACAAACTAGTCACCAAATATCGAATTCAGCTCAACGCTTACGCCAGAGCCGTGGAAACAATTTGGCGGAAAAAAGTCAAACAAAAGTACCTTTACTTTTTTGAACTAAACAAAGCAGTAGAAATTTAAAAAGAATGGGGACATCAGCGGTGTGTCCCCATTCCTTTATCCATCCATTCCTCTTTACTTTATTCCATTTCCCTAATCTTCTTCCCTAACTCCTGCCCTAAAGCATAGCACTTAGCCAATTCTTCGTCAGAAGGAGCCCACTTAATCTGCATATTTTCTGCTGCGATTTTAATTCCCCCAGCAGTCAAATACTCGGCAACAGATTTGACAGCTCCGCCTCCCCAGCCGTAAGAACCAAAAGCAACACCAATTTTATTTCTTGGCTTTAATGCTTTAACTTCTTCTAAGAAAGGCGCTAGCACCGGCAAAAAGCCATTATTTATTGTAGAAGAGCCCACTAGTAAAGCTTTAGCGTCCCAAACTTGGGTCATAATATCATTGGAATCACTAATAGATGCTTTATATAAGCGGACAGCTACATCTTGGCTGGCTAAGCCGCGTAAAATGGCTTTAGCCATTTTCTCTGTACTTTCCCACATAGTGTCGTAAACAATAATTGCTTTATTTTGGCTTTCCCCTTTAGCCCACTTTAAGTAAGCTTCAATAATTTTATTGGGGTTAGAGCGCCAAATAACACCATGGGAAGGTGCAATCATCTTAATTTTTAAATGCATTTTTTGGACTTCTTCTAATTTCTTAAGAACCAAAGGACTGAAAGGCCCTAAAATATTAGCATAGTATTTAGCTGCTTCTTCCATTAGTTCTCCTTCATTAACTTGATCGTCGAAGAGAGCAGAGGAAGCTAAATGCTGTCCAAAGGCATCGTTAGAAATTAACAGTTCATCTTGTTCTAAATAAGAGAACATGCTATCAGGCCAATGGAGCATAGGTGCTTCTAAAAACTTAATAGTTCTTTTTCCTAAAGCAAGTTCATCGCCGCTTTTGACAATATTAAAATCAGCAGTGACGTTATAAAGCTTAATTAAACCTTCCATTGCCTTTTGAGTACAGAAAATTTTAGCTTTGGGACAGAGTTTAAGCATTGTAGGGAAGGCTCCGGAGTGGTCAGGTTCAATATGATTGACTATTATGTAATCTATTTCGGCAGGATCCACTACAGCCTTAATATTGCTGATAAAATCCTCTGTAAATGGTTTATAGACAGTATCAAACAAGGCAATTTTCTCATCCATCACCAGGTAGGCGTTATAACTAGTTCCTTTATGAGCGCTTAATGTAGGTCCGTGGAAATAACGCAAATTCCAATCAACGGCTCCTACCCAGTAAATGTTCTCGAGAATTTGTACTGCTGGCAAAGAAATCACTCCCTAGTAGAAATTTAATATATCTTATGCATATTATACAAAACCATACTATACTTGTCTATTTTTGGATTTGGTAAATTTTCATGTGCTGTCAAGAATTACGTTTTAAAAATATTTTAAAAAAAGCAGGAACATCTAAAAATAGTGTAGAATAGAATCTAAAAATAGTGTAGAATAGAATATGTATGCCAAGAAGGCGGAAAAGATTGTTTAAAAGGTCATGAAGGCCTATAACTCAACGAGGGTTTATAGGTTTATTGTGACTTTTTTTATTTTGTAAAATGTTGACAAAAGACTATAATAATATTTAGAAATGTAAAAGGAGTTGTTTAAAATGTGTGAAGCTAATGCTTACCTAAAAAAAGGAGATACAGAAGAGCTGATTTTAGAACAAGTTGACGAAGTACAGCCTTTTGAAAAAGGCATCCTGCTGCGCAACATTTTTGGTGAGCAAAAAATTCTCAACGCAAAAATTAAATCTTTGGCTTTGGTTAACCATAAAATTATTCTTGAGGAAATACCCAAGGCCTAAATGTTGGACGAATATAAAACAGTAGCTAGGTCTGCCGTCGTTAAGGCAGTGATTAACAGGTCAGAATTTATTGCTCATGTTCAAGAAGTAGATTCTGAAAAGGAAGCTAAAAGTTTCATCGCTGATGTTAAAGAAAAGCATAAGCAGGCAACTCACAATTGTTCTGCCTATAGCATAGGGCTAGGAACAAAGGAAATTATTTTTTCTGACGACAACGGAGAGCCAAGCGGCACCGGAGGCAAACCTATTTTAGGAGCCATTAAATCCTCGGGGCTGACCAATTGTGTGGTAGTTGTCACTCGCTATTTCGGCGGCAAAAAACTAGGGGTCCGGGGATTAATTGATGCCTATGGAGGGGTGGCCAAGGATGCAATAGACCAGGCGGGTATAGTGACTAAAATTATTTCTGAACCTATTGCCTTCAATTGCAGTTATGCAGACTTCAATAATGTTCAGTATTATTTGCATAAATATGACGCGCAAATAATCGATTCTGACTATGGTGCAGATATAAAATTAAAGATTAAAATTAGGGCAAGTCTTGCCCAGGAACTGGCAGGAATTTTGGAGCAATTTGGTACTATAATTAAATAAAAACATGTCGGGGTGGGAAACATCATACAACTAATTGAGTTATTAAAAGAAATTGGCTATAGACTGGGAGAAATGGGCTACCTAGGTATTAGCATTGGAATGTTTTTAGAGAATACGGGAGTGCCCATTCCCAGCGAAATAATACTTCCTGCAGCGGGATATTTGGCTTTTAAAGGGAATGTAAGCTTTTGGGGTGTTGTTTTTGTAACAACCATAGCTTCCATTATTGGTTCAGTTTTTGCTTACTATATAGGTCTTTTTGGAGGCAGATCATTTGTTTTAAACTATGGAAAGTATTTTTTCCTTAGTAAAACAAAATTTTTAATCGCCGAAAGATGGTTTAATAAATACGGCAACAAAATCATCTTTTTTAGCAGATTATTACCTATTGTCAGAACCTTTATTTCGTTTCCCGCTGGAATTACCAAAATGTCTTTAAGTAAGTTTGTTAGCTATACTTTCTTAGGAGTTTTGCCTTGGAACATCTTATTTATTTACTTAGGCTATAAATTAGGCGAAAATTGGGATGCATTAATGGCTTTAACCCACGAAATTAAAATTATTTTAATAGCAGTATTTATTATAGTAGTCATAGGCATTCTCTTGTTTACTAAATTTAAAAAATCTTCTCCCAAAGCATAAGTATTTACTTAGCTAATTCATCATTTCTAGCTAAATAAACTAAAGGAAAAATTAAATAGATGAAAGTTGTAGCTCCTTGAATGATGCCGGAATCGTTAACCATAAGGCCTACAATGCTGGCGATTAAAATGGAACTAAAGGACTTATATAAAGCAGGGTTTTCTTTTTTTAGCCGCAGCACCCTGCCTCTAGGCCGGAACAATAAGACCGCAAAGGCAAGGATGAAAGAGATAAGTGCCTTAGTCCAAATAGAGTAGTTAAAGAGCTTAATATTCATGGTTACTTTTCTTTCAATAATATCTAATGCTGCTACAGGACCTTGCTGCAGAATATTATAAATGGCTAGCCCTAAGTGGGAATAATTATTCTTATCTAAGTACAAATCTCCCAGCAAAACAGCGCCAAGGAGCAGCAGCGTCAAAAAGCTTAAGATAATTGCCAACTGTACTGGCCTTTTTTTTTGTCTAAAACTGAAAAGCAGATACCCGAAAGCAATGGAAGTAGTAATCAGGCCTCCGGCATCAGCCCCAAATTGTGGTAAAAAAATAAGCAACGCAGCTAAGGTAAGTAAGGAGACGCCTATTATTTTGTAAAAAAGTTTTTTTTCTGTAAAGAAAAGAGGCATACTAAGTAAAATAGAGCCAATAAGGATGCCGGAAAGTTCATTGCCAATGCCATAGTATCGAGCTCCAATTATGGGGTCATAACCAAGGGGTGAGTTTTGAATTAAACCCAGCTGGAATAATAAATCCAGCATTAAAGTAAGGGCTGTTGCTAGTCCAATCCAAAGCATTTTTCTTAAATTATTTAAAGGTAAATAATAAATAACTGCAGTTAAAATAAAATTCAGTGCTAGAAAAAGAGCTAGCGATAAAAAAGGCAGTTTTGTTTGGCATAATCCAAAGATAATTATTAGCCAGGGGGCAATTAAAAAATAAATAGTGCCAAAAGTAACCCCTTGGATAACTCTTTTTTTGCTAAAAAACAACAGCAATGGAATAGACCCTAAAATAAAGATAATTTGCATTATTATATAAGGCTTTAAGATAAGAGGCCGGTGATTATAATTGCTAACTAAGCGAGTATTAATTTCCACTAAAGAAGCTAAAGTATTATCTGCTTTTTGGCTGTAAATGGACCTGCCAACAAAGGAAGGGGGAACTGGCAGCTCCCAGTGCTTTAAAATTGTAGGCAGAATATCTGTATTAGTTACTAAACCTAAACGCCTAGTGCTAGGTGAAGTTAAAAAGCCTGCCTCAATATTTTTCCCATACAAGAGTAAAGGAGTTAAATTACTGTGAATTAACTGATCTTCTTGACTGGGAGTAGGCGCAAGAAGCACTAATAAATCTTTCTTAGGGTCTAGAGTGGGAATTATTTTTCCTAATAAATTATCTACCCGACGAAGAGTAGTGCTTTTCGTTTGCTGATAAGTTTTTGAAGCAAGATAATTTCTATACTCTTCTAAGCGGCATAAATCGCCTGTTTCCATAACAAAAAAATTATAGTTGTTTAGAGCTTGAGAGTAATAAGCAAATAATTTTGCATAATTTGTGCGTAATAAATAAGGGAAAGAAGGGTCTTTGGTTAAAACTCTTTTGTCGATAATTCCCGGTCCCGTTTTCCCGGAGCTATTCACAGCCAGCAAAGTTGCAAAACGGCGTGGCTTGCCAAAAGCATCGGCATTGCCTAAGACAATTGGTTTCAAACGGGCAGAGTTTAATAAATCACCAAAGGCTCCTAGGTTAACCCGATATTTAAGCCTGGCATTTAAGGCTTGCAGTTGAAAAAAACCCTCGTGGACGACGGCAGTTTGCCATAAAGTCTTAGAGGAAGGTTCCATTTTTTCTTGTAATAAGTCTAAGTCATTAGTTAGGAAGTAAGGGGGCTCTATGCTGTTAAAAGCTTGTCCGGACCAATTTGACCCTACGGCTCTGGTTCCAGCGGCAATTGTTAAGTAGGCATTTTCTGGATTAGTTTTTCCTGCAGTATTAGTATTTACAAGTCCTAATCCCCCTTTGTGCAAGATATAATTAAAATAGGGGTAATTTACCTTGGCTAAATCATAAATACTTAAATTGTCGACAAAAAGCAGTACCACTTTTCCTTCTGGCCGGGCCAAGGCAGTTTTTGGCAGCAAAAGAAGCAGTAGTGGCATTAGAAAAAGTACAATTTTTTTAATGGGCACCTGATTCACCTAAACCTTAAAAAGTATTAAATTATATTTTGACCTAAAATAAAAAAAATATGTATGTGTATTTTAAAGCTATTTTGTGAATAATCCTAATATCATTGGAAATTTAGCCTATATTATGCATATAGTATCTATTTTTTACTTGTAGAAATTGTATGCTAGATTGTCAATAAAGGCTATCAATGCTATAATACATAATTGTGTATAATAAATAACTCCCTCTTTTACCGCATTTATACATAATAATTTTTAAAAAGAAAGGATGTGCGTCATGTCTTCATATGTAGTTATTGCAGGATTATTAGGTTTAGTATTTGCCGCCTACCTAAGTCATTCAGTTTTGAAAGAAAGTATGGGCAATAACAGGATGAAAGAAATTTCTGAAGCTGTGCAAGAAGGTGCAATGGCTTATCTTAATCGTCAATACAAGACATTACTCCCGATTGCACTAATTATTTTCCTTTTATTAAGCTTCTTCTCCGACTATAAATGGCAAACAGGTATTGCCTTCTTAGTTGGAGCTTTGTTTTCAGCCGTTGCGGGTTATATAGGTATGTATATTGCCACCCGTTCCAATGCGCGGACAACAAATGCGGCTCAAAGCAGCTTAAACAAAGCTCTGGGAATCGCCTTCCGTGGCGGTTCGGTAATGGGCATGGGAGTTGTTGGCCTAGGACTTTTAGGTGTTATTTTGCTATTTATGTTTGCCATTGGGCAAGATCCTAGTAAAATTGAAGCGATCGATAGCTTTGCTTTTGGTGCCAGCTTAATTGCTTTATTCGCCCGTGTTGGCGGCGGTATTTTCACCAAAGCTGCAGACGTAGGAGCGGACTTAGTAGGTAAAGTAGAAGCAGGAATTCCTGAGGATGACCCCAGAAACCCTGCTGTTATTGCTGATAACGTAGGCGATAACGTTGGTGACGTTGCTGGTATGGGAGCAGACCTTTTTGAATCCTATGCAGCTACTTCAGTTGCAGCTATGCTGCTGGGAGCAGCATATATTGGCATAAATGGTGTTTATCTTCCTTTGTTAATTGGGGCTGCAGGTATTATTGCTTCTATCATTGGTACCTTCTTTGTACGTGCTAGTGAAAATAGCAATCCTCAATCTGGTTTAAACAAAAGTTTATATTCAGCTTTTTTCCTAACAGCTATTGCAGCTTATTTCCTTGTAAATTACTTTATTCCTGAAAACCCGGTAAAATTTTATATTCCTGTCGTAGCAGGTTTAATTGCCAATATTTTAATTGGTTTAGTTACTCAGTACTATACAGCCAGCGAATACAGACCTGTTAAATCAATTGCCAAAGCATCTGAAACAGGCCCTGCTACTAACGTAATTTATGGTTTCGCGGTCGGTTTAGAAAGTACTGCACTTCCCATTGTAATTATTATCGCTACTGTTGCCGTTGCTTACTTTGTTCCTGGCGGCGGCGCAGAAGGTTTCTACGGCATTGCTTTAGCAGCTATGGGGATGCTTTCCATGGCTGGTACCATCGTTGCTATTGATGCTTATGGTCCTATCGCCGATAACGCAGGCGGTATTGCCGAAATGGCAGAGTTGGATCCTAAAGTACGTAAAGTTACAGATAAATTAGATGCTGTCGGTAACACTACAGCAGCTGTAGCGAAAGGTTTTGCTATGGGTTCTGCAGCAATTACAGCCATAGCTCTCTTTAGTGCTTTTGCACAGAGAGCAGAGTTAACATCTTTAGACGTTTTAGATCCTACTATTTTAATGGGTGTCTTTATTGGTGCAACTGTTCCTTTCTTATTCTGTTCCTTTGCTATGAGGGCAGTTGGCAAAGCAGCTTTTGAAATGATCGAAGAAGTAAGACGCCAGTTTAAACAAATTCCCGGTTTGCTGGAAGGTAAAGCCAAAGCAGATTACAAAACTTGTGTCGACATCAGTACTAGAGCTGCCATTAAACAAATGATTATACCCGGTCTACTGGCTCCTGCAACACTTATTATCGTAGGTTTTGGTGTTGCAGCCTTCAATCCGGAAAAAGCCCTGGCAATGATTGGAGGTATCTTAGTTGGCGGTACTACTACCGGTGTTTTATTGGCACTGACCATGGCTAATGCCGGTGGTGCTTGGGATAATGCGAAGAAATTCATTGAAGCAGGCAACCATGGCGGTAAAGGTTCTGAACCCCATAAAGCTGCAGTTGTAGGTGACACTATTGGTGACCCCTTCAAAGATACAGCTGGACCGTCATTAAATGCGGTTATTAAAGTTATGGGAACTATCTCCCTGATTCTTGCTCCAATTATTGCAAGCTTTATCTAAGAAGCATAGCAAGCAAAAAAACAGGAAGCGAAAATGCTTCCTGTTTTTTTTGCTTGCCCCAGCACTAATAAACTTGCTCAAATTCTTTTAGACTGATATACTAAGGAGTATTGTAAAGGAGGCAACAAATTTGTTCAGGGAAGATATACGCAACGTAGCTATTATTGCTCACGTAGACCATGGAAAAACTACCTTAGTAGATGCCATGCTTAAGCAAAGTGGAGTTTTTCGTTCTAATGAAGTAGTAGAAGAAAGAGTAATGGATTCCAACGATTTGGAAAGAGAAAGAGGCATTACTATTTTAGCTAAAAACACAGCTGTATTTTATAAAGATACAAAAATTAACATTGTAGATACACCTGGTCATGCGGATTTTGGCGGAGAAGTTGAGCGAGTCTTAAAAATGGTGGAAGGGGTGTTATTAGTAGTAGATTCTTTTGAAGGACCTATGCCCCAAACTAAATTCGTGCTGCGCAAAGCATTGAGCTTAGGCTTAAAGCCCATAGTAGTTATTAATAAAATTGACCGTCCCGATGCTCGCTGCAGCGAAGTAATCGATGAAATATTTGAGCTGTTTATTGAATTAGGTGCAGATGATGAACAAATCGATTTTCCGGTTATTTATGCTTCAGCTCGGCAAGGAATTGCTTCTGCTGAAGAAAATTCAGAAGCACAAGATATTATAGCTCTTTTTGAGGCAATCTTAAAACACATTCCTTGTCCTGAGGGTCATCCAGAGGGGCACCTGCAACTGTTAGTGAACAGTTTAGATTACGACTCTTATATTGGTCGGATTGCTATCGGCAAAATTCATCGAGGAGTTATAACTTCAGGACAGCAGGTAGTTGTAATTAAAGCTGATGGAAGCACCCAAAGAAGCAAAATCAGCCGTCTCATGGTTTTTGAAGGCTTAAAAAGGCAGGAAGTTTCCGAAGCCAAAATGGGAGAAATAGTTGCTGTAGCTGGTCTAGAGGCTGTTTCCATTGGCGAAACCATTGCCAGCCCAGAAAACCCGGAAGCACTGGAAGGGGTAACTATTGATGAGCCCACCTTAGCTATGCATTTTATGGTTAACAACAGTCCTTTTGCTGGCCAAGAAGGGGAATACGTTACTTCACGGAAATTAAGGGAGCGTTTATTTAAAGAATTAAATACTAACGTTAGTTTAAAAGTTGAAGAAACAGGCAGCCCAGATGCCTTTAAAGTATCTGGGCGGGGAGAATTGCACTTGTCAATATTAATTGAAAATATGCGCCGGGAAGGATACGAATTGCAGGTTTCCAAGCCGGAAGTTATTTTAAAGAAAATCGATGGTGTAATTATGGAACCTGTAGAATTTTTAGTGGTTGATGTGCCTCAGGATTTTGTAGGACCTGTCATGGAAAACCTAGGCAGCAGAAAAGCGGAAATGGTTAACATGACTACTTTAAATGCGGAACAAATACGGCTGGAGTATACCATACCTGCCCGAGGACTCCTGGGCTTTCGTTCGGAAATGTTGACCGACACTAAAGGGCAAGGCATTATGAGCCATAACTTTAATGGTTATCAGCCCTATAAAGGGGAAATCAAAAACCGTTTTCGCGGCTCTTTAATTGCTTCTGAAGCAGGAGAAACAACTGCTTACGGTTTAAATTCTGTTGAAGACAGAGGCACCCTGTTCCTTGTCCCCGGTGTAAAAGTATATACGGGGATGGTTGTAGGTGAAGGTAACCGGGATGTGGACATTGAGGTTAATGTTTGCAAGAAAAAACATTTGACTAATATTCGTTCTTCTAACTCAGATGAAGCTATTCGCCTAAAAGAACCAAAGCTTTTAAGCTTAGAGGAGGCCATTGAATTTATTAGTGATGATGAGTTAGTAGAGGTTACTCCTAAAAGCATCCGACTGCGGAAAAAATTGTTAGAAAGAGACCAGAGGGTAAAAGCTCTAAAACAAAAAAATTCTAATTTATATTAAGGTTGGTTATATTCCAACCTTTTTTCAATTTTAAATAGTAGCAGGGAAAAAATGTTGAGAATAGAAGTATTATTAGAGAAGTAATTTTACAATAATCAATTTTTGAGCAAGGGGGCGGTAGTATGGAAAACTCCGAAAGCAGGCAGCTTAATGGGACTGCAGCAATTGAAAATGGCAAAGTTTTAGTAACAAACCCATTTGAAGGTGGTCAACCTGCAGTTTTAATCCCTGGAGAACATGTAATTGTAATGTTTAATGGACAGCAATTAACTAAACCTCAGGAAGTAAAGGCGGAGGACCAAATTCAATTACTGCCTAAAGAGACTTTACCCCAATGGACAGCTCAAATTCGCTTAAGCGATGATAAAATGGCCGCCTATTTAGTTTTGGAAAGGTCTACAGGGGAAGTTTTTACTGTTGGCGATTCTCCGCCGGCTTTTAGGTTGGATGTAAAGGCTGTAATTAAGGAAAGAATTAAACCCCAGATTACAGCAGAAGATATTATCTCAGTACTTAAGGCCAAAGGCATTATCCACGGAATTTTACCTAAGGTAATTAATATAGCCATTGAGTCAGACCAGGAAGTTGAATATATTGTAGCCAAAGGAGATCCTCCTTTGCCGGGGAAAGATGCTGCAATTAGGAAAATATATGAGGAAAAGAACCTAAATTCTGAACAAGATGCATCCCTTATGCGCTATTTTAATTTAATCAGCGTGGAAGCAGGGGAGCCGTTGGTAGAAATTATACCGCCTGAGCCAGGAAAAAATGGTACAGATGTTTTAGGAAACATAGTTTCCTCACCTCCACCTAAAACTATTGATTTAAGGGCAGGTAAAGGTGCAGTTCTCAGTTCCGACGGTACTAAAGCATCGGCAGCTATAGCTGGAAATCCCGTACTGAAAGGCACCATTATTTCCGTCAGTCCTGTTTATGCATTAACTGGTGATGTAGACACTAAAACTGGACATATTAATTTCAAAGGAGATATTACAATTTATGGAAACGTACAGGATGGAATGAAAGTTACAGCAAGTGGGAAGGTACTGGTCAATGGTTTTGTAGGTAAAAGCCTTATCGTCGCCGGGGGAGATGTTTTAATTCAACAAAATATGGTTGGAGGCACTGCCCGAGCCGGAGGTGCTGCAACAGTTTACCAAAAGCTTCATGGGAGTTTACTTAAAACAAAGGACATCCTCAAACGGCTAAAACAGGGGGTAAAACAGCTTAAGGAAAATTCAGCTTTTGCCCATAATCAAGATGTGGCTAAATTTGGCGATGGAGTATTGCTGAGAGTACTTTTAGATTCTAAATTTAAGAAACTGCCATTGCTGCTGCAGGAAATTGGCCAAGAATTAGAAAAATTGTTAAGTACTCCTAATGAGGAATTGGAATTTTTTCAAAAGTCCTATATAAATTTTAGAAAAGAAATATTAGTTCGGATATCTACTAAGTTAAATACAGCTTCTGCAATTTCAGAATTTATTGAAAAATTCCTTGGAGATATAGATCAATTTTTAGCTGTTATTGGTGATGAAATTAAAGATAAATCTAAACTAGTTATACCTTATGCCCAAAATTCTCATTTAGAGTCCAGCGGAGATGTGCTCATTACGGGCAAAGGCTGCTATAGTTCAAATATCTATGCTGGAGGCAATGTGGTTATTTACGGTTCCCCTGGAGTATTTCGAGGCGGTGAGATTACCGCTGAAGGAAGCGTCAAAGTCCGAGAGTTAGGCAGCCATGGAGAAGCACTTACGATGGTATCAGTAAAAAAAGGCAAATGGGTAGTTGCTGACAAGGTTTTTCCAGGGGTGACTGTTAAAGTAGGTTCAAGAACAGAAAAATTTAGTGTTATAACAAACGGAGTTCAGCTTAGAGGCGAGTAAGGACAGCAATAAAAAACAATCCCCAAGGGCTATACTTTATGGTATAATAGTTAATATTTTAGACTCCAATGTTCTTAGTAAAGGGGGAAACTTATGAAGTCCAACCAAAGGATGCTAGCATTAGTTCTAACAATATTTTTGCTAATGTCTTTGATAATGCCCATTATACCGGCTTATGCCGAAGCTGAACCACAAATTATAGGGGAATCTGCTGTTTTAATTGAAATGAACAGCGGCCAAGTTCTTTGGTCCAAAAATGATCAGATTGCTCGCCCCCCTGCTAGTACAACAAAAATTATGACAGCATTAATTGCTTTAGAAAAAGGCAAACTCACAGATAAAGTTGTGATTAGCAAAGCAGCAACAGAAGTGGAAGGGACCAGGGTCTATTTAAAAGTTGGAGAAAAACAAACCTTAGAAAATCTACTTTACGCCATGCTTTTAAATTCGGCTAACGATGCCGCTTATGCCATTGCCGAACATATTGGAGGCAATGTTAATAATTTCGCTAAGCTAATGAATGCCGAAGCTAAAAAAATCGGCGCTGTACACACTCATTTTGTAACACCTAATGGATTGCCGGCTGATGGGCATTACACAACTGCTTATGACCTAGCTTTAATTGCCAGGACAGCTATGCAGAACGAAAAATTTAGAGAAATTGTGGCCACCAAAACAAGACCTTGGCATGGCGCCGCTTGGGAGAGTACCCTGCACAACCAAAATAACCTGCTTTTCAACTACAGCGGTACAATAGGTGTTAAAACAGGCTATACTAGCGAAGCTAAAATGTGTTTAGTTACTGCTGCCCAGCGCAATGGAGATACATACTTAGCCGTAGTTTTAGGCAGCTCCGGGAAAAATATTTGGACCGATTCAGAAAAACTGCTGGATTATGCTTTTAAAAATTACTATACCCAGGCCCTAGCTGTTAAAGGGGAAACGGTAGCGGAAGTTAAAGTAGGTAAAAATGATTTACAAGTTACTCCTATTTCAGATTTAGTATACCTACAATCCAGAATAACTCCTGTTCACCCCCAAAGTAAAATTAAAATTCTGCCTGTGAAAAAATCCGTAGAAAAGGGAGAAAAAGTCGGGGAAATCCAATATTTATGGAAAGGACAGGAAATCGGAAAAGTAGAGTTAGTAGCAAAAAATTCTGTCCAAAAAGACATTACATTACTTGATGGGTGGCTTTATCTAACTTCTGCCGTCACTATCTGTTTATTCTCTGGCATTTTACTCAAATTTGCCAAAGGAAGAAAAAGCAGAGGATTTAGAAGAGCTCGTTATGGGTACAAGCTATATAATTAACCAGAAACTACTAACGCCAATTTAATTGGCGTTTTTTATATCCCCTCTTCCAATATTAGCATCTAATAACAGTAAATATTTCTTACTTATTAGAAAAGGAATTTGTTAAAAATAATTGAAATTATTATTAATGTAGCCAATACCCTCCAAAATCAAAGCTGCTATTAATTCTATTTTGAAAGGACGAAGGGTTATGGAAGAAAAAGAAAAACAAATGAATGCCGAGGAACAACTAGTTGTGTTTAATCTAGCTGGTGAAACCTATGGGATAGACATTTCCTTAGTACACGAAATTATTAGAATGCAGACAATTACTAAAGTACCAAAAACACCCCATTTCGTTGAAGGAGTTATTAATTTGCGTGGTAGAATTGTACCTGTCATAGATTTACATCAGCGTTTTGGTCTTCCTGGCACAGAGCAGACCCAGGAATCTAGAATAATTGTCGTTGAAGTTGCTGGGGTGACTGTGGGTATGATTGTAGATTCGGTTTCTGAAGTATTGCGTTTACCAGTGGCTAATATTGAGCCCCCACCTCCGGCTATTTCCGGAGGCATCGACTCAGCATATTTAAGAGGCGTTGGAAAATGGCGGGAACAGCTGATTATTTTGTTGGAACTTTCCAAAGTGTTGTATAAAGATCAAAAGGAAATGCAGCAGGACTTTACGGAAAAATCCCGTGTAGGCTAAGCAGGAGGTTGTTGATCATGACATCGGATATTGATTTATCTCAGTACCTTGGAATTTTTTTAGATGAAGCTGAAGAGCAGGTCCAAACTTTAGATCAATCTATCGTTTTACTAGAAAATGAAGAGGATAATATGGAGCTGCTGAACAAAATCTTCCGTGCAGCCCATACTTTAAAGGGCGCTTCTGCTTCTATGGGCTTTGAAAAAATGGCCCATTTAACTCATGCTATGGAAAATATTTTAGACCGCTTGCGTCATGGAGATATTAACGTATCTACAGAAATTATTAATGTACTGCTGAAGGCATTAGATAACTTGCAGTTATTAAAAGATCAAATTGCCGCCAACCAACAAGAGGAAGCAGACGTGGAACCGGTTATTGCCGAATTAAAAAAAGCTGGGGAAATAGCAGAAAATTCTTCAGCAGATCAACCAAAAGAAGCCCAGCAGGTAGAACAGCCTGCTGCCGAAAAGAAAGCGCAGCAAGCAACTGTAAATTCAACAGAAATAACCCAGCAACTGGCCGCTTCTCAAGAACTGCAGTTAGACGACGTGGAACGCAACATTATTAATACAGCAAAAATTAAGGGCTATAACGTTTGGCATATTATAGTCAAATTAGTTGACGATTGTTTAATGAAAGCTGCCAGGGCGTATATCGTTTTTAATAACCTGAAAGAATCAGGGGAAGTTATTAAAACTACTCCAACGACAACAGAAATTGAAGAAGAAAAATTTGATAATTCTTTTGAAATTGTACTTATTAGCCACGAAGATGCAGACCATATCAGAAGTATCATTACTTCAATTACGGAAATTGATGACGTTGTGGTTACCCCCGTTGTCTTAGAAGACGAAAAAAACACTGCTGCCCAAAAGCAGCAACAGCCTATACAACAGCAGCACCAACAGGAAGGGACTACTCCTAATAAAGCCCAAACTAAGCCCCAAGCAGCAGCTAAGGTTGCTCAAACAGTCAGGGTAGATGTGCAGCGCTTAGAAAATTTAATGAACCTTGTGGGAGAATTGGTTATTGACCGAACCCGTTTGCTAGATGTAGGGGGTGGCCTGAAAAACAAACTAGGTTCAGGCAAATTAGTTGAAACTTTGGAAGAAGTATCCGTCCATATTGGCCGAATTACTACAGACCTGCAAGAAGAAATCATGAAGGCTAGAATGTTCCCTATTGAGCAAGTCTTTAATCGCTTTCCCAGAATGGTTAGAGATTTAGCCCAAAAGGCAAATAAAGAAATTGAATTTATTGTGGAAGGACGGGAAACAGAATTAGACCGTACGGTAATCGAAGAAATCGGAGATCCGTTAATTCACTTGCTGCGTAATGCTATCGACCATGGAATTGAACATCCCGAGGAAAGGATAGCTTTAGGTAAACCGGAAAAAGGGACAGTTATCTTAAAGGCTTTCCATCAGGAAAACCAAATCATTATTACTGTAGAAGATGATGGAAAAGGAATGGACCCGGCTAAGCTGAGAGAAAAAGTAGTGGAAAAAGGTTTAATGTCAGCTGAAGCAGCCAACCGCCTCAGCGAAAGAGAAGTGTTTAATGTTATCTTTTTACCAGGCTTCTCCACAGCAAAAGTAGTTAGCGATGTTTCCGGCCGCGGGGTGGGCATGGATATTGTACGGAATCATATTGAGAAAATTAATGGTATTATCGATATTGATACTGCTATAGGTAAAGGTACGAGATTTACCATTAAGCTCCCCTTAACCTTAGCAATTAACCGTTCCTTACTTGTCTACCTGGAACAAAGCGTTTTTGCTTTTCCTTTATCCAGCGTTGTCGAGATTATCAATGTAGAGAAAAAAGCCATTCAGAGAATTCAAAAAAGAGACGTTATTTTAGTCCGGGGAGAAGTGCTTCCTCTGGTTAAACTACGGGAATTGCTAATGGAACAAAAAATGGAAGAACTGCCGGATAAATTCCCTGTGGTAGTCTGCGGGATTTCCGAAAAAAGAATTGGCTTCATTATAGACAGCCTTCTGGGAGAACAGGAGATAGTTATTAAATCCTTAGGAGAGTATATTGGTCAAGTGCCGGGACTAGCTGGAGCTACAATTATGGGAGATGGGAGAGTTGCCTTGATTCTGGATGTAAGAGGATTAATTGGACAAACAGGGGTGGATTCTTATGCCTTCGCAGGTTAATGTTCTAGTAGTTGACGATTCCGCTTTTATGCGGCAGGTTATTATCAAGATGTTAGAAAGCGATTCAGAGATAAAAGTCGTAGGTTATGCCAGAGATGGCCAGGAAGCGCTGGATAAAATTCAGCGCTTCAAACCTAATGTCGTCACTATGGACGTAGAAATGCCCGGCATGAATGGTTATGAAACTTTAGAAAAAATTATGTGTCAATCTCCTACGCCTGTTCTAATGCTTAGTGCAGTTACTACTAATGGCGCTCAAGCAACCTTAAAAGCATTGGAATTAGGTGCAGTAGATTTTGTGGCTAAACCAGAAAAAAGAGCGGATATAACACAACTTGCTGCTGAACTGCCTCAAAAAGTCAAAATGGCAGCCAGAGTATCTGTAGTAAAAATTTGTCAGCGAAGAAATGTTAAGCTCAATAAGATAACAACTCCGACTGCTGATTCCGCTAAGCCGTTTCCTGTAATTGCAACTACCCCAATGCCGGTTCAGCCCCCTGTGCTGCTGCCTCCGAAAAATGCCGGCAGTGGGAAAAAAGGAATTGAAGTAGTGGCAGTGGGCACTAGTACAGGAGGCCCAGCAGCTTTAAATACGCTAATAAGTTCTTTACCTGCTAATCTACCGGCTGGGGTGCTGATTGTACAGCATATGCCGGTGGGATTTACAGCTACTTTGGCCCAAAGGTTAAATGATTTAGGCAGGATGCCTGTTAAGGAAGCTGAACAAGGGGATATTGTCCAAAAAGGCAGGGCTTTACTTGCCCCGGCAGGCTGGCAAATGGAACTGGTACGGGAAAATGGACAAGTGAGGATAAACTTGTCCAAAGAATCTCCGGTGGAAACCCTTTTTAAACCTTCTGTGGATGTACTTTTTTTATCTGTAGCTAAAGTTTACGGCAGCCGCAGCTTAGGAGTAGTAATGACAGGGATGGGCAGCGACGGGCTCAGAGGTTTAAAAGCAATGAAAGCACAGCAGTGCTGCTCCATTGCTGAAGCGGAAAGTTCCTGCGTTGTCTACGGAATGCCTCGTTCCATTGTGGAAGCAGGTTTGGCAGATAAAGTTGTTCCCTTACCAAAAATTGCTGAGGAAATTGTTAATTTTGTTACCCTTTGAAGCCGGAAGAAAGTAAAGTTTTGCACTTACTTACCGATATATAAACTAAGATGATCTTTCTACGGGGTGAAAAAGATGAAGATTCAGGGTAATTCCCCAGTAAAAATAAATGCTTTAAATGCTTATCAAAAATCGGGATCTCCTCGAAAAAGTGAAAATATTCAGCAAGATTCTGTGGAACTTTCAGCTCAAGCTAAAGAAATTGCTGAGCTGCAAAAGAAAGCTGGGCAGCTTCCCGAAGTAAGACAGGAGCGAGTAGCTGATTTAAAGCAAAAGATAGCTCAAGGCCAGTACCAGATTCCTGCGGAGAAACTAGCTGATAAATTGCTCCAGACTATAGCTCAGGAAAAGAAATAAGGTGGCAGAATGGACCATAACTTGGATTTACTGCAGACACTGATGCAGAAGGAAAATGAAGTAGTTGAAGAATTGCTTAATTTAGCCGAACAAGAATTAGAAGCCTTAAAGATTGATGACTTACAAAGTTTAACGACTATAACTCAAAAACAGCATAAAATTTGCCAGGAATTAACTGGCCTCGAAAAAGAACGTTTACAGCTGCAAACAGTGTTAAGCTCCACATATAACTTACAGCCTAACTTTTCCTTAACGGAGCTGATAGCAGCCATTCCGGAAAATCAGCAGCTGGCTGCTTTAGGGCAAAAGCTCAAACGCAATTATACTAGTTTAAAAGAGCTAAATGGAATTAATAGTTTATTAATTAAACAGTCTTTGAGTTTAACTAATAAAATTTTGGGAGCTTTAATGCCTAATAGAAAACCTGTAGTATACGGACAAAGTGGTACCTACGAAAACAGTATTCCTAAAACCATTAAGCTAGATAAAAGCGTCTAGGTCAACTAAGAAAGGATGAACACAATGTCGGGGGGAACATTTTTCGGCCTCAATACGGCTATCTTAGGTTTATTTGCCCAACAAGCGGCAGTAAATACAACAGCCCATAATATCTCCAATGCTAATACAGAAGGATATACAAGACAACAAGCTATTCTCGAGACCACAGTAGCCTTCCCTGAACCAGCCCTTAATAGGCCGGGGGGAGCGGGACAACTGGGCACCGGTGTAACTGTAGCGGAAATCCGTAGGATAAGAGATGCTTTTTTAGATGTGCAAATTCGCAAGGAAACAGCAAGCCTAGGCCGCTATGAAGAGCAAAATAAAACCTTAAGCCAGGTAGAAACTATTTTTACGGAACCTTCTGACACAGGCTTAACTGCTATCCTCGATAAGTTTTGGTCTGCTTGGAATGAATTAAGTAAAAACGCTGAGAACTCTCCTATCCGGACTACTGTGCGGGAAACAGCCGTGACTTTAGCAGACACCTTAAACCATATGAGCAGCCAGTTGGATACGATTCAAAGCGACCTTAATCAAACAACGGATATTTATGTTCAGGAGGTTAACACCATTGCAGAACAAATTGCCAGCCTCAATTTACAAATTTCCGCTATCCAAGGTGCAGGGGATCAGCCTAATGACTTAAAAGACCGCCGAGATTATCTCCTGGATAAATTATCTAAAATCACTGATTATACTTATAAAGAAGATGCTAAGACGGGTATGGTTACTGTAACAATTGGCGGTAAAGATTTGATAAACGGAGGCAATTTTAATAAAATATTTTTTCAAAATGCAGAAGGCAGTGAACAAATAAATTGGGTTCCAACGGCAGGAGCCTACTGGAATAAAACTACAGATAAGGATCCGACTAATTTAGATGATTTGAATGCTTTGCGGGGAATGTCCACTGGTTTAGAAGCACTAGCTGTTACTAATGGGCAGCTGCAAGGTATAAGTGATAATAGAAATGCTGTTCGAGGATATGAAGATAATTTAGATAAAATAGCGAAAGCCTTGGCTGAAGAAATAAATGAAATCCAAACTTCGGGCTATGATCTAAACGGTGAAAATGGTGTAAAATTTTTCATTGGGGATACCGAAGATGGAATAATTACGGCAGCCAATATTAAAGTTAACACCAAAATTACTTCGGATTTAATTGAAGGCGGAAATATCGTAAAGGGTATTACGAGAATTGCCGCTGCTAAAAAATTAAATGATAATGGTACAGTCCTCGCCGGGGACGGTTCCAATGCTTTAGAAATTTATAATTTATCCACTAAAATTTTTACCCAGGCTGAAAATTCTGATTTAGCAGGCACCAGTATTACTAACTATTATAAAGATTTTGTGGCAGCCATTGGCGTTAGAACAAATACAGCTGTTAATAACGAAACTAACCAACAAGTACTAACAAATCAATTGTCCAGCCGGAAAGAATCCTACTCCGGTGTTTCAACAGATGAGGAAGTAACGAATTTAATTCAATATCAAAAAGCTTACCAAGCCTGTGCTAAAGTTATCAATGTTATTGATGAAATGTTAGAAACCGTAGTCAGCGGACTTAAACGCTAGGAGTGGTTATAATGCGTGTTACTAATCGAATGTTAAGTACAAATTTACTGAGTAATTTAAACCGCAATTTAAATATAATGTCAAAAACCCAAAATCAAATGTCTACTGGCAAAAAAGTTTCCCGTCCTTCCGACGATCCGGTTGCTGTTACTTTAATTATGGGAAATCATTCAACTATTTCTGAACAGGAAAGATGTATGAAAAATATGGAAGATGGCATCGATTGGCTGGATGCTACAGATTCCGCTTTAGGTGATATAACTTCAGTAATTCAGAGAGTATCTGAACTAGCCGTTGCTGGAGCCAGTGATACTAACTCCACCAGTTCAAAAGAAGCCATTGCTAAAGAAATAGGGCAGTTATCGGATCAACTTTTCCAAATAGCCAATACCAATTATGCAGGACGCTATATTTTCGGAGGAACTTACACGAATCAAACACCTTTTGTAAAAGATAGCGGGGAAATAGAGTATCAAGGAAACGATGAAAGTTTAAACTGGGAAATAAATACGGGAATTACTATTGCTGTCAACGCGACGGGTCAGGATATATTCCAAGTTGATAGCAGCACAGGAAAAAGCAAATTATTTCAATTATTGGCAGATATAAAAACAACTTTAGAAACAGAGAGTGGCGACGCCGGAGATTATCTTGACGATATTCAGGAGCAGCTGGACAACGTTCTGGAGCAAAGAGCTATTGTAGGTGCGAAGGGCAAAAGACTAGAAATGGCTAAAGAACAAATGAGTGAAGTAAATTTAAACCTGACAGAATTAAACTCTAAAATGGAAGATATCGATATTGCGGAAGCTACTATGAATTATGCCATGCAGGAAGCAGTATACAAAGCAGCCCTCATGACGGGTACTAAAATACTGCAGCCATCTTTACTTGACTACTTGAACTAAGAGGTGACAGCATGAAACTGGAGACTAGTAGTTCTGGCTCTGTTGAGGTTCCCCAAGAGGTAACTTTTTCCTTGCCTCAAGGTTTGTTGGGTTTTGAAGAGTTTCGTGATTTTGCTTTGCTTCCTATACCTGAAAATCCTTATTTTTATTGGCTCCAGTCTATTGAAAACAGCAGCTTAACTTTCTTGTTGGTGGACCCCTTTGTTTTCTTCCCAAAATATACCGTGGATTTGGGAGATGAGCTACTAGATAATTTAAAAATAACAAAACAAGCTGAAGCAGCTGTTTTTACTATCGTAACTATTCCTAAAGAAGGCATAGAAAAAGCAACCACAAATTTAATTGGACCCGTTGTTTTTAATCTTCAAGCCAAAATAGGAAGGCAAATTATTGTTGATGCAAATAACTATAGTACAAAACACCTCTTGTTTCCCCAAAAACCTTTAGCAGCAGCAAGTAGGTGAAAACGTGTTAGTATTGACAAGAAAAAAGAAGCAAGCACTAATTCTAGGTGAAAACATAAAAATTACCGTTGTAGCTGTGGAAGGTGATAAAGTTAAACTGGGCATCGAAGCACCCTCCGACCTAAAGATCTACCGGGAAGAAATATTTGAAGCCATTAAACAAGAAAATGCAGCGGCAGTTCAGTTAAATAAAGAAATGCTGGGAGACTTGGACTTACTGCGTTTCTTTAAGCAAGGGAAAAAATAAGAAACTACCTGCAAGGGTAGTTTTTCGTTTAAGAGAAATTGGTGGTGAGTGCATGGAAATTAAAAAAATCTTTTTAAAGTTGTTTCTTTTTTCGCTATTCTTAGCTTGTATTTTTAATATCCAAACAGTTGTTTGGGCGGCTTCGTCCCCTAAAATTTTCTCAATTGTAGATGGGAATGGTGACTCTGCAATAGCCTCTGCAGTTGGAGGAATGGAAATTATAATAAATGGCGAAGAATTTCAAAATGACCCAGGTACAAAAGTCCTAATTAATGGGCAGTTTGCAACTATTGAAACTATAACAACTAATTCGATCACTGTCATTGTACCGGCTTTTAAAGAAGTTTTTACCAGCACTGATCAGAAAGGTGTGGACGTAGAAGTACAAAACGCGGACAAATCAAGTACAGTTTTGCTGGGAACAGATCCAAAGGCATTCAAGTATAAGAAAAGCGTTCCGCAAATAACTGCAATAGATCCTTTAGTTGGCAATATAGGAAGTGTAGTTACTGTCAGCACCAATGATGAAATTTATAGCTCTGGAGCTAAGGTGCTATTTGGAAGTACAGTAGCCAAAATCAATGCTTTAGATACAGTTAATAATACAATTACAGTTGTGGTTCCTGGGGGCAACGGGGATGTAGCTGTTACAATTAAGAACCCTGATGGCGGACAATATACTTTTGCTGATAAATTTTCTTATCAATTGGTGCCTCAAATAAGTTCCGTTACCCCTGCTTACGGGCCGCACAATAAGAATACTCAAATAGTGATTACTGGCAGCAACTTTGCCGACAATGCAAAGGTATTTTTTGCAGATCAAGAAGTTGCACCATTATCGGTGTCATCAACTAAAATTGTTGTTGAAACACCTATTTGGAGTTCAACCACCACTTTCCCCGCAGCAGTAGATATAAAAGTAGAAAATCCTGCCTCGGATGGTACTTCTGACAGTACATGGGCCACTAAGACAGATGGATTTACTTTTACAAATGCGCCTGAAATTTCTTCAGTAGTAGATAAAGCAGGTGATTCTGTAATAGCATCTGCCGTGGGCGGCATGGAAATTAAAATAAACGGACAAGAATTTCAAAATGATCCAGCCACAAAAGTTTTAATCGATGGGCAGTCAGCAACTATTGAAACCATAACTCCCGAAACAATTACTGCCATAGTACCAGCTTTTAAAGGAGTATTTACTAATACAGACCAGATCGGCGTAGATGTAGAAGTACAGAACGCTGATAAATCAAGTACAGTTTTGCTGGGAACAGATTCAAAGGCATTTAAATACAAGAAAAGTACTCCGCAAATAACTGCAATAAACCCTATCATTGGTAATAAAGGAAGTATTGTGACTATTAACACCAATGATGAAATTTATAGCTCAGGTGTGCAGGTATTATTTGGCAGTGCCCCGGCCAAAATTAGTGCTTTGGATACAGTTAACAACACAAATACAGTTACTGTTCCTGAGGGCAGCGGAGATGTTAATGTTGTTATTAAGAATCCAGATGGTGGACAATGTACTTTTACTAAATTTACTTATAAAATTTTGCCTACCATAGAGTCTGTTACCCCTAATAGTGGCAATAAAGGCACAATTGTCAGAGTAATTGGTTCAAATTTTTCTGTAAATCGCAAAGTTTACTTTAATGGAGAACTGGCATCAGAAATAGTTCAAGGTGACGGTGAATTTCCTGCAGATATTGAACCAGAAGACTACGATCAATCAAAATTAATTGTAGTGAAAGTTCCTGAAGGTATGCCAGGAACAGCCAACGTTAAAGTGGTAAATGATGATAATCCTGGTTTATTCTGTGAGGGGCCATATTTCCAATACGTTTCTGCTAAAAGTCAACCTGAAATTACAACTATTACTCCCAATGTAGGACCATTAAAAGGGGGAACTAAAGTTACTATTGAAGGTAAAGATTTTCGCACAATTCTCAACGAAAATCCTCAAGTATTATTTGGAGACAAGGAAGCCACTGTTTTAGAAGTTTACCCCGATAAAATTATAGTAAATTCTCCCAGCTCATTATCAACTGGTAAGAAAGGAGTTAAAATTATTAACCCAGATGGGGGAGAAACTGAGGATTATAATCCAGGTGATGCTAGTGATAAAAAATTTTTTTGGTATAACCAGACTTTTTGGATTAACCACATTACTCCCCAAAAAGGCCCCCAAAGTGGAAGTACAGCAGTGACGATTCAAGGTAGTAACTTCCCAACAGTAAAAGAACAGATTACCATTTTATTTGGTGATGTAGCCATATATGGTAATGAAGATGCTGAAAATAAAATAACTATCAGAGACTCCCAAAATATTGATGTAATAACGCCTCCTGGTTATATACCTTTAGGAGAAAGTGAAAGCATAGTTGATGTTAAAATCATAAAAACATCCACAGAAAACGGGTTAACTATTATAGAAGAGGCAGTATCCCCAGAGCAATATACCTATACTAAAACAATTCAGGATCCAATTATTGTAGGGATTAAAAGTCCTGATACAGGTAAAGCCATTGGCCCCAGGGCAGGTGGTACTAAGGTTTATCTCTATGCCCAAAACCTAACTTCTGGTGTACAGGTCTATTTTGGAACTAGCAAGGAACTACTGGGAATAAACGGACAAGGCTTATTAATAGAAAAACTGGACTCAACAAACAATAAGGAAGAGTATGAAAAGGTAGTTGAAGAATATAATGTTGCAAATAACGACCCGATTTATAAAATTACGGGTATTCTTCCTGCAATGGACGTAGCTGGGTCGTATGACGTTATTGTTAATCAAGATGGAGGATCTGCTGTTTTAAGGAACGGCTTTGTTTTTAAAGATACTAGTATGTCCGTATTTAATATAACTCCCGATAGTGGTACCGTAGCGGGGAAACAAGAAGTAAAAATATATGGACTTAACTTTAATGAAAGCGCAGAAACTCCGGATGTTTTCTTTATTGACGAAACTGATCCAACAAAACCTCAAAGATACCAAGCTCCCAAAGAATCGGTAAAAGTAGTACAAGTGGGAAATTCAGAGCAGCCTATTATAACGGCTTTAACTCCTAGCAATTTAAAGCCTGGCAAAATGAGAGTTGTAGTTAAAAATATTTTTGGCGAAACTACTGACCTTGTTTATTACGAATTTCTATGGACAAATACAGATTGGATACCTGAAATAACCTATGTCTATAATGCCGAGCAAGACTCCGACCAACTTGATAAAACCATTTCTAAGGGTCCAGTACAAGGTGGAACAAAAATAATTATTGAAGGCAACAACCTTCTTTCTAAAGCAAAGGTTTTAGTAGGAGGGCAGCCAGCTACTAATATTACATATGAAAGCTCTAATAAAATTATTGCCACTACACCTGCATGTACTGGTTCACCAGGCTACAAGGAAGTAACAGTTGTGAACAATATTGATGGTCAAGATTACTCCGGCGCCAAAGAAGATGCTTTCTTTTATTATTCTAATCCAATCATTGATGAAAATGGATTATATCCTCAAAAAGCATCAATTTACGGAGGCAATATCATCAAAATTATTGGTCAGGATTTTTATGAGGGTATCAAGGTCTCTATTTCAGATCAAACGGACTCGACGGAATATAAAGAAGTGGAAACAAAATTCGTTGATAATAATACAGTTCTGTTTCGAGTGCCTCAGCAAACAACAACCCCCTATGATCCGGAAATCAAAGTTAATATAAAGGTTGAAAATGCTGATAGCAAAATAAATGATCAGGAAACGGGTGGCGGAGTTTATGTGCTTAAGGACGTGGCTCTATATAAAACACCATCCAAAGAAATTAAAGATTTAAAAATTTTCCCCACCAGTGGAAGCGTACTGGGGGGAACCCCTTTTAGAATTACAGGCGAAAATTTAGATCTAGATGCTGTAGTTTATTTCGGCTGGGAAGAAGCAACAAATGTTGTCCTTTTAAACAATCATACAGAGCTCCACGGTGTTACGCCTCCTAATGCCGAAGGTAAATATGATGTAACAGTCAGTAATGTAGAGGACGCATCTACTTTTATTATTACAGATGGTTTTGTGTTTAAAACGCAAAAAAGCAAGCCGGAAATCAACGCTGTTTTTCCTGCAGTAGGACCAAAATTAGTTAAAACGAAAATTAAGATAGCAGGTAAAGATTTTTTAAAGGGCGCAACTGTGTACATTGGAACTGCATTAGCTACAGATGTCGATGTCATAGATAACCAAACTATAACAGCTTATACACCTGCCAACGATGTAGGGGAATATGATGTAACTGTGGTTAATACTGATTCAAGTTCTGCAACCTTGACCAAGGGCTTTCGCTATACTAACCCGGCTAGTAATCCCCAAATATACTTGATTACTCCTAATAAGGTTGTTACAACTGGTGGCACCATTGTGCAAATAAGCGGGAAAGATTTCCGAAAAGATGTGCAAGTATTTATTGACGGCATCGAAGTTGACCTTTACGATTTTGATGAAAGCCAAGGCTTAATCTGGGTTAAAACTCCTGCCCATGTACCGGGTCAAGTTGATGTGACAGTGTTAAATTCCGATGGAGGATTGGCAGTATATGGAGACTTTACCTATGTTGTTCCGCAAAGTACTCCCATCATAGAAAGTGTAACTCCAGCCAAAGGAAATGTAGCCGGTGGCACCCAAGTTGTAATTATCGGCAACGATTTTCGCACTGGCTGTAAAGTCTTTTTTGGAGGCAATGCAGCTACAATTGTGGGCACAGTTAAGTATAATCAGCTTACAGTTTTAACGCCTGCTGGCAAAGCCGGCAAAGTTAGCGTTTCCGTTATTAATGATCCGGATATTGGAAGCTTTACTTTGGACAATGCTTTTGAATATACGGTTACACAACCAACAATTACCTCTGTAACTCCCAGCCAAGGAACTTACCTGGGAGGCACCTTAGTTACCATTACAGGGGAACAGTTCCTGACAGGTGCCCAAGTTTACATTGGCAATGTGGAAGCTGCGGTACAATCATTGACCGAAAAACAAATAACAATCCTAACTGGTGCTTCCGGCACTCAGCAGTCTCCTGTTCTAGGTTATAAGGACGTGAAAGTTGTTAACCCAGACGGTTCAAGTGCTGTATTACAAAATGGCTTCCGTTACTTATACCCTGATAGCAGCCCTGAAATTACCAGCCTTAGTGCTTACCAAGGTTCAACCTTAGGGGGTATGCCTTTAACCATCTATGGAAAAGACTTCCGGGAAGGAATGACAGTAGTAATTGGAGGCATTGATGCACCTGTACTTAAGCTTAATGAAGTTGTTTCCGGGGAGTGCAGCGTAATCGTCCAAACACCTGCCCATGATCCCGGAGCTGTGAAGGTTATTGTAATTAACAGCGACGGAGCAAGTGCCGTTAGCCCGACTGATTTTACCTACCAGGAGCCATTGAGCTATCCTACTGTTAAATCAGTTACACCAGCTAAAGGGCCAACAGTTGGGGGAACGGAGGTTACTATTAGCGGTAATTACTTTAAATCAGGCGTTTCCGTCTACTTCGGAGTAAACAAGTGCCCCTCGACAGATGTTACTTTTATCGATTATAAAACCATTAAGTGTATCACACCTGCCGGAGAAGCTGGTGCTGTAGATGTGCTGGTAGTCAACCCGGATTTAGGTCAGGCTTTCTTAAAAAGCGGTTTTACATACATTCAGGTAAATAATCCAACTTTGACTTCAGTTACTCCCAGCCAAGGACCTGCCCATGGAGGCACAGCTATTGCCATTCAAGGAAAGGACTTTGCAGAAGGAGCTATTGTCTACCTAGGAGGCACTCAAGCTGAAAACATTGTCTTTGTAGACAGCACTGCCCTTACAGCAGTAACTCCCGCAGGTGACCCCGGCCGGGCAGATGTAAAAGTAGTTAACCCTGATGGGGGCTATGCTATTTTAGAGGACGGTTTTTACTACCGGGGAATCCCCGGAACTCCTGGAGAACTACAAGCTTGGGCAGAAGATTATGAAACAATCAAATTAAGCTGGAATCTAGAGGATGACGCTGCAGTTAATTATTACGAAATTTTTATTAGCGAAGATGACGACGATGATGATTACCGTTTCTTGGATCAAACGAAAAAAACTACATATTATGCCACGAAACTAGAGCCTGATACCAGGTACTATTTTAAAGTACGGGCCGTCAACGAAATAGGAGCTTCAATTCTATCCTTAGAAGATGACGCCAGAACGGACGATGATGCCCCCGATGACTACGGTGAAATTGATGCCCCTGCTAAGCAGATTATTACTATAAATCAAGATAATGTAGTAGTAACTATACCCAGCAAAAAGGCCTTATCTTCCGAAGGATATAGTATCGATTTAGGAAATGAAAAATATAACAAGCCTGTGCGGACTATTAAATTTAATGCTGAAGCCTTAAATAATGCTAATTACAGCATCCATATTGATTCGGGAAATCTGCAAATATCCCTAACCCCTTCCAGCCTTTTGCCTCCTGGTTTAGAGGATAATGCTGATTTAGAAGATGCAACTGTAATTTTAACTATTGCTGATCTTGGACAACAGGGAGGGGAAGAGGTTTTAAGGAGCTTACCTAAGAACACAAAACTTTTGACGGATGCTTATGAAATCAGCTGGGCAAGTCAGGCCAATAAAAGGACAGTAACTCAGGAAGTGTTTTATGGCTCTGTTACGCTAAGTATGAAGTATAATTCCTTCTATTTGCCTTCAGGCAAGAGGGCAGGTATCTATACTTACCAAGCTGCAACAGGTAAATGGCAAAAAGCAGCTGCTTTGCAGGACGCTAGCAATTCTACACTGCGGCTGAACCTGACTAAACCAGGAAAATTTGTGGTGGTCAGTTACTAAAACTTTATTTTGAATGAGGAGAAGAGAACAGATGCGGCTTAAAATACTAATCAGCATATTGACTCTAATTTGTTTTCTCAACACCAGTCCTGCTGCTTTTGCTGCCCTGCCGGAGTACAGCGGCAGCAAAGAAGCAGCACAAATTCTCAAACAAATAAAATTCAGCGACATTACTAACCACTGGTCCAAGGCAGCTGTCCAAAACATGGCTGCTCAAGGCATTATCCGTGGTGTAGGCAATAGCAAGTTTGCTCCTAACCGAGCTCTTACAAAGGAACAGGCTATTATCTTGCTGGTAAAAGCCGTAGGTTTAGGACCTAAAGCGGAAGCTGCTGCTTTAGCAAACAAAGGGCAAAACCAAACTAAGCTTTCCCCTAGCCAGCAAGCATACTTAGATACGGCAGTGTCAGGAAAGATTTTAACCTCCGACGAAAGAACTGCCTTAGAAAGTTCCTATCAAAAGCCGGCCCAGCGCCAGGAAACAGCTTATTGGCTGGCTAAAGCTTTAGGCCTGGAGCCGGTATACAGCGTAGACCAAAAACTTGTCTATGGGTTTAATGATGCTGGGGATTTTAACTCCCGGTACATACCTTATATCGAAAAAATGCTCCAGGAAAAATATGCGGCTGGTTTTAATTCCAGCCAGTTTAAGCCCAAAAGCTCCATTACTAGAGGAGAAATGGCTGCGCTATTAAGTAAAGTAAGCGACAAGCTGGCAGCCAAAAGGGGAGAAACTCTGGAAAAAGGTCATGTTGTAAGTAAAAGCACAGGCTGGAATGGTATATATCAACAAATAGTTGTTACCATTAAAACAGATGAAGGCCATCTATTTAACCTCAAGTTAGAAAAAAATGTTTCCGAAGTAGTTGTTCTAAAGAAAGGTGTCTTTGGCACCAGTTCATTACTAGCGAAAAATGATTGCATTGTTTTTTATCAAAAGGGGCAAAAAATAGACTTTATTCAAGTAAAACCTGAATCGAAAACATCCTTATCTGGGCAATTAAAAAGCCTGGACTTGAATAATAACAAATTAGTCATTAGTGATTGGGAGGGTGAGGATTATACATTTTCTATCGGTTCAGGAGCCACAGTAATTGTTGCCAACCGTCCGGCAGGGCTAAATGATTTGGTCCTGGGCCAGGAAGTAAGCTTAAATTTAAATGGCTCTACAGTCTCTCAAATAACTGGTACTTTAGAACCAGCAACTTCCGGGTCCACTTCGTCGCCCCGAAGCGGTGTGGTAACCGGACGGGTTAAAAGTGTAGACGGTAACTCTATTCTGCTTCTAACAGACAGTGGTGAACAAGAAAAATATTGGCTTAAAGATGATTTGGACAGCGATGAAGTTCAAATCGGGGATCGGGTGAAACTTTATTTCAGTGACTTAGCTTCCAAGGAAGCAGATAACTTCCAAGTGGCTTCCCAAGCAGGAAAAGTGGTTCGGATTGTCAAAGGAGAATTGGAACAAGTTTATGCCTCTGCGCCTAAAATTGCTTTAAGCGGTGTTCAAGAGTTCTTTTATGGACAATGGTTTGCTGTAGACGGTTTTGATCTGTTAAATTTAGCGGCCGATGCAGAAATTTATGCTAACGGTGAAAACATTACCCTGGAAGAGTTAGGCAAATATTATCAAGGCGATGATGTTTATCTAGCTTTTACCAGCGACTTGGGAGCCCAGGAAGGCATTAAAATTGTCGTCAAAAAAGGTGCGGCGGAAACTTACAGCGACTATATTGACGATGTAAACTATGCTAATAACAGCCTGGATTTAGATAGGGAAGCCAAAAGATTTACTTTAGGGCCTCAAACCATTATTATGCGGGCTGGAAAAATAGTAGATGCTGATGATTTAGAAGAGGATCAGCAAGTTATAATTGAGTCTAATGACTATGACGATGAGGAAATTCCTGTTTTAGCTGTAGTCAATCAGTATTATCCCCAAAAATTACAGCTTTATAAAGGACGTATTGATGACATCGATGAAGATGAATATAGCTTAGACTACTACAGCGAGTTTACGGACAATGAGTGGGATGATGAATCCAGCAGCAGTAAAAATGTGGATTTGGAATATGATAACGATACAGATATTCTGGACGCAACTCAATCTCCTGCTGCCGAAGTAACTCCCAAAGAATTTGCTGAAAGCCGCTGGAGCGATGACTATGACAGCTCCTACTATATTTACTCCTTAATAGAAGATGATAAAACTTTAGCTATGCGTATCTTCGATACTAGCGGCCAAAGGGATAATGTTCTAAAAACAACCGCAGCTAAAGTTACTGCTCTTGATTATGATGATGAAACCATTGATTTAGATTGGGTTGTAGACTGGAGTGCAAGGTACTCTGCCTGGCAAGAAAACGATTATTCTCTAAGCCTAGACCTTCAAAACACAATGCTATATAAGGATGGAGAACTGATTGACCTAAGGGAAATTAAAGCAGGCGATACCGTTTATGTTATTCATGACCAGCAACAAGGGTATTTTCTATTTGTACAGTAGATATTTAAGTGGCTGCCTTTTTCAAACTAAACGCAGATTTGAGGGGAATTGAACATGAAAAAAGGTTATATGTTAATGGTGGTGCTGCTCTTTATTTTCTTGGCCCAGCCCATGGCTTGGGCGGCACAACAATTCAGCGGCCATCTTACAGAGGGTATTGCCAACGAATATGACTATGAAGAAGTTACTTTTATTACAGGAGAGCCTATACTTCTAACTGGAACAGCTAAAATATCTGAATCCGGCCGAACTGATAAAGTTTCGACCAGAATTACCTACAGTTTAAAGGATAGTACTGGTACAGTGAAACTGTCCCGCTCCGTAAGTTTTACTACGACTTTAGAAAAAAAGCTGGAAGAGCAACAAACTGTATCCGTAACTGACGCAGACCGGGTTTCAGAGACAATTACCGTAGGCAAAGACAGGTACACTTTAGAAGACTGCCAATATAACCGTTCTGCTTTAACTGACAATAAGCCTGGGGTAGATTATTTCAGCGGCAATTGGAATGCTAAAAAAACCTATAATTTAAACAAAGATCAAGCCAAAGTTGTAGTGGAAAGCTGGGGAGATACTGTAGGCTATAACCATGCCTGGGGCAGTACGGAAACCCAAAAAATAGACAACACCATTACCTTCTCCGGGAAAAAGGTTATCGATAAAGAAGAATATGACCAGGAATGGTCAGGCACTTACCAGTGTAATCTTTCCTTTAACCGAACTAAGGAGTTAACCTATAAGCCTAATGAACCTACTCAGATTAGTTTTGCCGGCGGCTACCTGCAAACAGAGCAAGAAGAGCAAACCCTGGAAATCAGCTATGATCTGCCTGTTTTTAATTCCAATGGCTTATTGAAAAACAGTAAAAGGGAAACTGGGGATGATAGCTACAAGCTTTTAACTACTCCTACTCAAAAACGTCTGCCTATACCTTTACTTCGCGATGTACAAGGACATTGGGCGGAAGAGGATATTTTAAAATTAGCCAGCCTGGAGGCCTTGCCTATTAAAGGCAATTATTTTGGGCCGGCCTTAAATATGACTAGGGGAGAGTTTACCTGGGCTATTGCTAAACTAGCTGATATAGTTCCAGAGACAACAACAACTGCCAGAAGCACTGCCAGGAAAACCGTGCAAGAGGTTTCTCCCTTTGCCGATGTTCCTGCAGATCATCCTTATTATAAATATATTAAAGCAGCTTGCGATAAAGGCATCGTCAGCGGCACCGGAACTAACCGCTTTAATCCAGATGAGCCCTTAACCAGAGCTCAAGCAGTAAATATGCTTATCCGCACCATGGGCTTTGAAGGACTAGCCCCACTATATAACAGTACTACTAGCTATCGAGACGATGCTAAAATACCCTACTGGGCCAGAGATGCCATTTACGTCGGCTCAGAAATAGGCTTAATTAGCGGCAAAAATGGCTATTGTTTGCCTAATCAAACCATGTCTCGAGCCGAAGCCGCAGTTTTTCTAAATCGTTTTATTCAATACCTGCAAAAGGATATGAAGTACGAGTACAGAGAAAGACTGCTGAATTTTAGATAAGATGCAACAATTATTTTCTCTAAATTTTAAGAAAAATTTACTTTCCCCATAAAGCTATGGCAGATTTATCCGATATAGATAACAGAACAACTTCATGGCCATGAGTTGAACTGGAATCATAAGTATTTTATAAAAAGGCAAGGATGCCAAAACAAAATCAAGGAGGAAGAAAAAATGAGAATTAACCATAATATTTCTGCTTTAAACACTTATCGTCAGTTGAGTGCTAACGGTACAAACACTCAGAAGTCACTAGAGAAATTATCTTCGGGTCTTCGTATCAACCGTGCAGGAGATGACGCAGCAGGCCTTGCTATTTCCGAAAAAATGCGCGGACAGATCCGTGGGTTAGAAATGGCATCGAAGAACGCGCAAGACGGTATTTCTCTGATTCAAACTGCTGAAGGTGCATTGAACGAAGTACACTCTATCCTTCAACGTATGCGCGAGTTGGCTGTTCAAGCATCGAACGATACCGCCACTGACTCCGACCGTGCTGAACTTCAAAAAGAAGTTGCACAGTTGAAGGAAGAAATTGATCGAATTTCTAATACTACCGAATTTAACACAAAGAAACTACTGGATGGTAGCCTTGAGAAAGCCAAGGTAGCACAAGGTACAAAATTACAATCGGTTGAACTTACTGTTGGTGCAACAATTACTGCTGCTAACTCCACAAGTTATGATGCAATTACTATCGATGACACAAATGATGAAATTACCTTGACGGTTGGTGGATCTACAACAACTGTTAAAATTGCCCAAGGTACTTGGTCTAAAAACGAATTTGCAACGGCAGTTCAAAATGCGATTCAAAGCGCAGGTGGAGACGCAGCAACTATTTCTGTATCAGTTAACGGAAGTGATCAGTTAAAATTTGTGTCAGACGGTTCTGGTAGTGGTAATGTTGTTATCCTCTCTTCCTCAGAAGCAGGAAAAATCATGGGCTTGGCAACTACTGATGTAACAGTAGATACCACAGGTACTACAGCCCAAGCGGCAACTGATGCCTTGGCTGTAAACGCAAATGCTCTTACGATTACCGATGGTACTAATGATACATTAACAATCACTTTAGGTAATGGTATCGCACAAACTATTGACCTTACTGCGACTACAAATGAGTATTCCACTAAGCAAATAGTTGATCTAATTAATACAGCTATCCAAGGTAACTCTGCTTTAAAAGATAAAGTTACGGCGGCTCTAGACAGTAACGGAAATGTTGTTTTGGGTTCAAAGGGTGGTCTAGCTATCACTGTTACCAACACCAGCTTGAGCGATGATTTAGGACTGACAAACGGTTCTGCGGTAACCGTAAGTAACACAGCAACCACTCTTTTGACTAACCTGCAAGACAAAGATGGAAACAGTTTCGGTTTGAAGGTTGGCGACCAAATTAAAATTAGTGGTAACATCAATGGAACAGCCATTACTACGAATAACACTCTTACCATCGCCGCTGACACTGATGTGTCTGACTTGATGGCTCAAATTGAAACGGCGTTTGGTCTTGATCCAGGATCGGTTACATTGGATTCGAAAGGCCAAATTCAAATTGTAGGTAAAGATGGTACTGCAAATGCACTATCAAACATTAAATTATCTGTAGATGGTAGAGCATTATTCAACAATAAAATGAGTTCCATGGAAGAAACCCAGGAAGCACAAGATGCGAATACGGATGCTTCGCTCTCCATGCATATTGGAGCTAGTGAAGGACAAACCATGAAAATTGATATTAATGAGATGAGTGTCCGTTCCCTCGCTCTTGAATCTGTTGATGTTTCTACCCAACAAGGTGCTGAAACAGCAATCACTGTTGTAAATAATGCTCTTGAAAAAGTATCTACTGAGCGTTCTAAACTTGGTGCTTTCCAAAACCGTCTGGAGCACACCATCAACAACCTCGGTACTTCCGCTGAGAACCTGACTGCAGCTGAGTCTCGTATCCGTGACGTAGATATGGCAAAGGAAATGATGGAATTCACCAAGAACAACATCCTGACTCAAGCCGCCCAAGCAATGTTAGCGCAAGCCAATCAGCAGCCTCAGGGCGTACTGCAACTGCTCCGTTAATTCCAGTCAAACAAAGAGAGACCTTAGGATTCCTAGGGTCTCTTTTTCATGCCCCCACCGCTTCTACTGTCGCTGTAGGTTGGCGATATGGTGTTTTATTCTTCATGATACTGAAAACGATGCTAACCAATCTTCTAGCTACGGGGAGTACCAAAGGGACGGTTCCTTTGGCCTGGTTGGAAATCTATTTAGATTGAAAAAAGAAGGCAAACAGGGCTTACTCTTGGGATTTAGGGGGTTATAAGCATGTTCGATGAAGGATTTCTACAAACTGAACTTAAATGGGTAAAGTATAAGATGCAAATTTTAGATATGATAGAAGGCAAACTACAAGAAATTAAAGCTTTGGCTGAGCAAGTTGCGAGTAATGAACTTGTTCGTGAAGAAATTGAGAATATTCAGGCTCGTGTTAATAAGTTAATTAGCGAAATTAAAATGCTGGAACAGTGTAATACGTTTACTAATATTAACTAAATAACCAAAATTGCAAAAAACAAAGGGAAAACCAGGTCAGCCGATGAGGCTGTTTTTTTATTAAAAAATTTTTCTCTAGCTCTAAATATTCAACAGTTAAATGACGATATAACTAATAGGCTATTAATGATTTGGTGGTGATTTCATGCAACTGGAGGGTATGTTATCGATTAGAAACAGCGTGAACAGCATGGGTCAGGCAGATAGCAGCCTTAATATTAGCTTGAATTTGAATGTTCAAAATGTTGATGGTGGTAATAATGTCGGACTGGAAAATAAGGAAAGTCAAGAAGAAAAAAATTGTTTTAAACTTTTTCAAAAGAATGACGATAAGTTTAATGTAAAATATACTAACTTAAAGTTCTCAATCCATGAAAAAACTCACGAAGTTATGGTTAAGGTGGTTGACCAGAAATCCGGCGAAATAATACGGGAGATACCTCCGGAAAAGCTCTTAGATGCCCTTGCTGCCATGTGGGAGTTTACGGGAATTTTAATCGATAAAAAAGCATGAGGTGATAGAAATGGTTACTAGTTTGACTAGTTCTAGTAGTTCGCGGATAGTTGGTTTGGCTTCGGGCATGGATATTGACCAAATGGTCAGTGACTTAATGAAAGCTGCCCGCAAACCCTTAGACAAACTATATCAAGAAAAAACTTTAAAGGAATGGAAAAAAGAAGATTACCGGACTATGAACACTCAACTGCTTGCTTTAAGGACAGAAGCAAGCAATATGCGCCTTCAGGGTACCTATTTAGCCCGGAAAGCCAGCAGCAGTGATGAAAGTGTGGTTACTGCCACTAGTGCAAATAATGCAACAACTGCAACCTATTCAATTAAAATAACTAATTTGGCAACATCTACTATAGTTCAATCAAGTTCTGATATTAGTAACATTGATCCAACAAAGAAAATTTCTGAAATTTTTACTGATGTTACAGGAGAATTTTCTTTTTCTATTAATGGTCAGGAATTTACTGTTGACCCAGCAAATAAAACCCTAAACAGTTTTCTGAACGAAATATCTTCGAATAGTAAAGCAGGAGTAACGGCTTTTTTTGCTTCTTCAGGGACAAATCAAGGCAAAATTGTTCTTATGTCCAAAAGTACAGGATCAACAAGCAGCATTAATCTGGTTGATAGTACGAATAGTTTTTTAACAGGAAAATTAGGCCTTAATACAACGACTCCCGGTTCTGATGCTACAGTTACCATTAATGGTATCGAAACTAAGCAAAGCTCCAATATTTTTACGATTAATGGAACCACCTTTACTTTAAAAGGGAAACTGGATACTGTTTCTACTGTTTCCGTAGTCCAGGACAGCGATGCTATTTATAATTCCATTAAAAGTTTTGTAGATAAATATAACGATGTCATTGATAAATTAAATACTGAAGTGCGGGAAAAAAGATATCGTGATTATGCTCCTCTGACCAGTGAACAAAAAGAGGATATGAAAGACGAGGAAATTAAGTTGTGGGAAGAGAAAGCAAAAAGTGGTATGCTCCGTAGTGATCCCATTTTGACCAATTGTATCAATAAAATGCGTTTTAACTGGTCGCAAACTGTTTCTTTTACTGGAGTTAATGCAGACTATAACCAAATGAGTGAATTTGGCATTAATACAGGATCCTATGTTGATGAAGATGGTAACGTTACCCTAGGCGAAGAAGGCAAACTGATAATTGATGAAGCCAAATTAAAAAAGGCCATAAACGAGCATCCACAAGAAGTTATAGATTTTTTTACCAAAACAAGCGATACAGATAATGAAAGTGAAATGGGCGTAGCCCAAAGGTTGTACCGTACTTTAAACACTGCTATTAACGATATAATTGACCAAGCGGGCATCAGTAATTCTCTTTCGCAGTATGACAATAGTTATCTGGCTAAAGCAATTGAAGACCTGGATGAGAGAATTGATGCTAAAACGGAAAGTTTAAATGACCTGGAAGATTATTATTACAGTAAATTCACTGCCATGGAAACTGCTATCCAAAAATACAATACCCAGTCGGCATGGCTTTCCCAACAGTTTTCTAGTTAAGGGCTAGCTATGAATACTACTTTAGAAAAGAAGATAATGTTGCTGCAGGAATTTAAAGATTGCACAGCTAAACAAATTGATCTCCTTGAACAAGATTTGCCGGATGAAGCTATAGGGTTATTTACTGCCAAAGAAGAGCTTATCCAGAAGATAGATGTCCTTGAACTTTCTGTAGATGAAAAATTAAACCCTAATCTGGAATGTATAGGAAAGGAGATTACCTGTTTAAATGCAACTTTGGGTGAAAAGCTACAGACAGCCAAAAAACAGCTAGTTTCAAAACTAAAAACAATTCATCAACAAAAGAAAAGCCATAATGTTTATACTAAATATTTTACCCAAACAGAAGGGGCTTTTTTAGACCGGAAGAAATAAGCTAAAGGGGTTGAATAGCCATGTTGACGAAAATTCCTGGCATCGACCCGGTGATACTTAATAACATCAAAGAAAGAACCCAAAGAGAAAAGGTACAGGATACTAAAAATTTAAAAATTGCTGAACGGGATTCACAAGGCAAAGGCCGTCAATGGAAAAAAGAAGGCAGTCAAAAGGAACTAGAAGAATATCTAGAGGAAGTTAATGAAGAATTAGCTAAAGTTAACCAGCCGATTCGCCTAGAAGTAATCATTGAGGATGGGAGACACTGGATTGCCATTAAAGAGGCTGAGACTAATAAGGTTTTGCAAAGATTGTCTCCACGCAGTGCAAGTTCTATTCTCGGTCGAGCCTTAACCCGCACGGGATATTTACTGGACAACAAAGTTTAAAGGAGGGGAGCAGATGAATTCGGTTCAGGCCTATCAAACATATCAGAAAAATCAGGTTACAACAGTATCATCGGAAAAATTAGTTACTATGCTCTATGATGGTGCATTGCGGTTTATTCTCCAGGCTAAGGAAGGGATAGCAGCAAAGGATTTAGAAAAAGCCAATACCAATTTTCTTAAAGCCCAAAGAATTATAGCTGAACTCATGTCCAATTTGGATATGGAAGTTGGCGAAATATCCACCAATTTGTTTTCCTTATATCAATATATGTACGAAAGACTTATGGAGGCAAACTTAAAGAAAGATAGTGCAGTTGCCGGCGAAGTTTATGAACTGCTCATCGACTTGCGCAACACTTGGGTGGAGGCGGTAAAAAGCTTAAACAGTAAAGCGCCGGCTGCACAAAACGACAAATTGACAAAGTAACCTTAAATTTCTAAAATTTCTAAGTATGGAAAAAACAGCTTTTGAAACTGAAGATAAATTTTTATTAGCTCCCATGTATTATGGAGCGGGACTTGTTTCGCTCACCCGCCGGTGGCTTTGCCAAAGGTCAACCTGCGTGCGGGCTTGTCCGGAGCGAAATAATATCTGCGAGCTTTATTTACAAATAAAAGAGTGGTTTAAACTGCTTTTTTTTTATACTTTTTATTAATATCGAAAATGAAATTATTAACAACTTAAAGACTAAAAAGTTTGTCAAAAAAAAGGAATTGTAAATTTTTTGTTGAATATTTCCTTTATAAGGAAAAGTGCAAATAAGTGCAATTTTCACAAGAGGTGTAAAAAATGAAGATTTTTTCTAGCCCAGTGCTAACCGCTTTAGAAAAAGCTTTGGATGCTGCCGCTTTAAGAGAGAGCACTATTGCTAATAATGTGGCGAATGTAAATACCCCTGGCTTTAAACGTTCTTATGTTAATTTTGAAGAAGCTTTGCAGAAATCTTTAAACCCCAAAAGTAATTTTACTTTAGCTGCCGATGAGCAAGGCCATCTTCAGGCAGCTGAAAATCTGGAAACTTTACAGCCGGAGGTGGCTACTGATTATAGCACTTCCATGCGTCAGGATGGAAATAACGTAGACATTGATTCCGAAATGGTTCAGGCTGCTATGAATATGATTAATTATAATTTTGCTGCCGCTAAAGCTAGTAGTAAACTAAGTATTTTAAGCTACGTCATTAGTGGGGGGAATAGATAAATATGCGTTTCTTTGATTCTTTAGCAATTAGTGCTACGGGACTAAGTGCTGAAAGACTGCGGATGGATTTAATATCTTCTAACATTGCCAATGTGAACACAACTCGGACAGCTGAAGGAGGAACTTATAAGAGAGAAGTGGCTGTTTTTGCGGAAAAATTGGATCAAGCTCTCCAAAGTCAAGGAAAACCTAAGGGGCAAGGTGTGGAAGTCGTAGGTATAGTCCAAGATAATAGCCCGGATAAACTGGTTTATGATCCCTCCCACCCCGATGCGGACAGTAATGGTTATGTCCATTATCCCAATATCAACATTGTCAGCGAAATGGTGGACATGATTACGGCAACTAGATCCTACGAAGCTAATTTGACCATTTTAAACGCTGGAAAGAGTATGGCTCAAAAAGCCTTAGAAATAGGTAAGTAATAAGGAGAAATTTAAAAATGAAAGTTTCATTGTTAGCACCAAAACCGCAATTATTGCATAATAAGGAAATAGGAGGAAATAAAGAAAAGCAAAGTAGTAAACTTAATTTTGCCCAGGTTTTACAGGATAAGTTAAACGAAGTAAATGAGCTGCAGCTGGAAGCTGATAATTTGACACAGCAGTATTTAACAGGCGGTCCGGTAGAACTGCACAATGTAATGCTGGCTGGGGAAAAAGCAACTCTAGCACTGCAGCTAACGGTACAAGTTAGAAATAAAATAGTAGATGCTTATCAAGAAATCTCTAGAATGCAGATTTAATTTAGGGAATTATTATGTTTAAGAGTCTTGCTGCTAATTAAAATAGAGTTGGTGTCTATACATGAATTTACTAAAAAAGCTTATAGAGCAAGCAAAAGAGAAATGGAAAAACCTTTCTAAACCACAAAAGTCAATTGTAATTATTATGGCACTGGCTCTTTTGTTATCTTTGCTTTTCCTTATCCAATGGGCCACCAGGGTGGAGTATGCCCCGCTTTTTAACGATTTGGAGCCCAAAACAGCTAGTGCCGTTGTTGATAAACTTAAGGATTTAAATATTCCATACAAGCTGGAAAACCAAGGCAGCACTATTTCTGTTCCTAAGGAGCAAGTTTACGACGCCAGGATTCAATTGGCAGGAGCAGGAGTACTGACAGATACTGGACTAGGTTTTGAAATCTTTGATCAGACAAAAGTAGGCGTGACAGATTTTGTTAACGATGTCAATTATCAAAGGGCTTTACAAGAAGAACTGAGGCGGACAATTGTAGCTTTTGATGAGGTTGATCAAGCAAGAGTGCATATTGTACTGCCTAAAGAAAGCCTTTTTGTTGAAGAAGAGCAGTCAGCTTCTGCTGCTGTAACTGTGAAATTAAAGCCTTTAGCCAAATTAACTCCGGACCAGGTGGAGGGGATTATTTACCTGGTCTCTAGTAGTGTGCCTAATTTACCTCCGGAAAATGTTAGAGTTATCGACGGTGGAGGAAAAGTTCTCAGCGACGATGTTGATTTAAATAATAATTTAAGCCGCCAGCGCCTCACTCAGTATGAGTTAAAACGCCAATTTGAAAAAGATATGGAAAAAAGAGTTCAGGCTATGCTGACTACTATTTTTGGCGAAGGCAATGCTATTGTGATGATTACAGCGGACCTGAATTTCGACCAGGTGGAGCAAAAGCAGACGGCTTACGATAAAGGACAGGTCTTAGGACAACAAACATCTAGCGAGCAAGGGAGTTCTACTGGAGGAACTCCAACTGCAGTAGGAGACCCTAACAAGACTTCCCAGACATCCAGCTACACAGTTGCTGGTTCGGGCAATTCTACTTATCAAAAAAATAGTACTACTACTAACTATAAAGTGCCGGAGACATCTACTGTTACTGTAAAGGCTCCAGGAGAAATTAGAAATATTTCTGCTTCAGTAGTAGTAGATGGTCAACTGACTGCCCAGGAACTAGCAAATGTACAGCAAGTTGTTGCTACTGCCATAGGCTACCAAGCTACACGGGGTGACCAAATAAATGTCAGCAGCATGGCTTTCGGCGATGGTTTAAACAAAACAGTTCCAGCAGCTCAAACTCAGGCCAAGAGTTTATTGCCTCCTTATGTCAAGTGGATGGCTTTAGGAGCAGGTGTGCTGCTTTTAGGCTGGTTTGTATTGATGAAGCGTAGACGCAAGAAGGAAGCTGCAGAAGAGCCAATTATTGAAGAAATTTTACCGGTAGCACCTGAAGAGCCTATTGCTGTTGCTCCGGAAATTAGTATGGAAGAGAAGATAAAGAAAGAAAAGCAACAAGTTGCAAAAGATATTGTACGCCAAAAACCAGATGAAGCAGCTCAGCTTATAAAAGCGTGGTTATCGGAGGATTAGAAGTATTATGGCTAAACGTGAATTAACCGGCTTGGAAAAAGCTGCAATTTTAATCATTAGTTTGGGACCTGAAATATCCTCAGGGATTATGAAACAACTTTCCGAAGCGGATATTGAAAAATTAACTTATCAAATAGCTAATACATCTACAGTCGATAACGAAGAAAAAAATTTAGTTATTGATGAATTTTTACAGATGAATGAGGCTCAACACTATCTCCTCCATGGAGGTGTAAAATACGCAAGGGAAATATTGGAAAAAACTTTGGGCCCGGCTAAAGCTAATGAAATTATCCGTAAGCTTACGGATAACTCGAAAATTAAGCCATTTGCTTTGGTACGGAAGGCAGATCCTAAGCAGCTTTTGAATTTTATATCTAATGAACATCCCCAAACTATTGCTTTGATTTTATCCTATTTACAGCCGGAACAGGCTTCTGCTGTTCTTAGCGGTTTGCCGGAGGATATGCAAATAGATATTGCTAGGCGGATTGCACTGATGGAAAGAACTTCTCCTGAAACAGTCCGGGAAGTCGAATCAGTTTTAGAAAAGAGACTTTCTTCTTTGGTTGAACACGATTTTACCAGTGTGGGAGGCATTGCAACTTTAGTTGATATCTTAAACCGAGTAGACCGGGGAACAGAAAAGGCAATTTTAGAATCCTTAGAAGCTGAAGATCAAAGCTTAGCTGATGAAATCAGGAAACGGATGTTTATCTTTGAAGATATTATTAACCTTGATGATACCTCAATTAGGAGAATTTTACGTGAGGTAGACAGTAAGGACTTGGCAATGGCTATTAAAGGATCCAGTCAAGATGTGGCGCAGCGTATTTACAAGAATATGTCCACTCGTGCTTCTGAAATGCTGAAAGAAGATATCGAATTTTTGGGTCCGATTCGCTTGCGGGATGTGGAAGAAGCCCAACAGCGGATTGTACAATCTATTCGTCGTTTGGATGAATTAGGTGAGATCATAATTTCACGGGGAGGAGAAGATGCCCTCATTGTATAGAGTCATCAAAGACCCCAAAATAGTTGACACTTCAGTGCGGGAAATCGAACTGCGCCAAAATTTTTCCGAAGGCTACGCAGAAAACCAAGAAGACCCGGCGATTCAAATGCAAATGGAACATACCCGCCAGGAATGTGGGAAACTTTTAGCACGAGCCCAAGCTGATGCAGACCATATAATTGCTCAGAGTAAAGAGGAAGCAATTAGCATCAAGGAAGAAGCCTACGAACAGGGCCGAAAAGAAGGCTTTGAGGCAGGTTATGAAAAGGGCTTCCAGGCTGGGCAGGAAGTTGTTGAAGAATTGCAAGAACAAAAAAAGCGTACTATTGCTCAGCTCCTTGCTGCTTACAACTCTATTTATGAAGAAACAGAAGAATCATTAATTAATTTAGCCTTAGAAATAGCCCGGAAAATTATTAATAAAAAAGTAGAATTAGATGATGAACTTATCTTCAGTATTGCTAAAAACGCCCTGCGGGAGGCTCATGCGGCTGAAATGTATATTCTTTTTGTTAGCCCGGACGACTTAGCAAAATCTTTAGAGTATAAAAGCGAGCTTCAATCATATATTCCAGAAGGCGCCAGTTTGCAAGTTATTGCTGATGGGGATTTAGCTAAAGGAAACTGCCGAGTTGAAACTAATTTGGGATATACTGACGGGACTATTGAACAGCAGTTCAAGGAACTAAGAGCATTGTTTAGCCAAATTGTTCCTGAACAAGGGGATGCTTAATATGCTTGGGAGATATAGCACATGGCCATTGATTTAAGTAAATACTTTTCTTTGCTAAAAAAGATAGATTTATTGCAATCTACAGGCAAGGTTTCTCAAGTTATTGGATTAATTATTGAAGTAACAGGCATTCGAGCTGCGGTAGGGGAGATTTGTAAAATATTTGTTCCTGGGCAAATTGAACCAACTGTGGCTGAAGTAGTTGGCTTTAAAAATACCAAAACCCTTTTAATGCCTTTAGGCGAATTGAATGGAATTTCCCCAGGCTGCGCAGTGTTTCCTACAGGCAAAAGCCACACTGTTTATGTTGGAGATTTCCTGTTAGGACAGGTTTTAGATGGTTTAGGCAGGCCTATGGAGGCTGATGTGGATGTTCATAAAGGTATTGAATACTCTGTGAACAATAATCCACCGGACCCATTAACTCGACAGAGGATTACTCAGGTCTTAAGCACAGGTGTAAAAGCAATCGATGGTTTGCTGACTTGCGGCCAAGGACAAAGGGTCGGTATTTTTGCTGGCAGCGGTGTTGGCAAATCGACTCTTTTAGGTATGATTGCCCGGCAGAGCAGTGCTGAGATTAATGTCATCTCTTTAGTAGGAGAAAGAGGCCGGGAAGTTTTAGATTTTATTGAAAGGGACTTAGGTACCGAAGGCTTGGCTAAATCCGTTGTGGTTGTAGCCACTTCCGATCAGCCTGCTTTAATTAGAATCAAAGCAGCTTTTGTGGCTACGGCAGTAGCTGAATTTTTTAGGGATCAGGGAAAAAATGTGATGCTGATGATGGATTCTGTAACCCGTTTTGCCATGGCCCAAAGGGAAGTAGGTTTGGCTATCGGAGAGCCCCCTGCTACTAAAGGTTATACTCCTTCAGTTTTTGCCATGCTGCCACGATTATTAGAAAGAGCCGGCAATGGGAATACAGGTTCAATCACCGGCCTTTACACTGTTCTAGTTGATGGAGACGATATGAATGAACCTATTGCTGACGCTGTACGGGGTATTCTTGACGGACACATAGTTTTATCTCGCAGTTTAGCTGCTAAAAACCATTATCCAGCTATAGATGTTTTAAGCAGCGTTAGCCGTTTGATGTCGGAGATTACGGCTCAAGAACACCAGGCTGCTGCTGGGCAAATTAGGGATTTTCTAGCTAGTTATTATAAGGTTGAGGACTTAATTAATATTGGAGCCTATCAGCAGGGCAGCAACATTGAAGTTGACAGAGCAATTAAACATTATCCGCAAATCATTAATTTCTTAACACAAGAGGCTAATGAACACATTTCATTGGAAGCTACTTTGGAACAGATGCAGTCTATTTTGGCTAATTAAAGGGGCTAAATGATGAAAAGTTTCAAATTTAACTTAGAAAGTGTTTTGGAATTTAAGCAGCTAAAAGAAGATGAAGCCAAGCAAAAACTAACGGAGGCTAATTTTAAGGTTAGAAGAGAAGAAGATATTTTAAAAGGTTATCAAAATAAATTAAAATCTGCTCAAGAACAGACTCCAATGGAATTAACTGTTTTTTATGCTCAGCAAAAAGATGCTTATTTAAGTAATTTAATAGAGCATATTTCTTTACAACAAAAACAATTGCGAGTAGCTCAGCTCGAGGCAGAATGCCGTAAAAAAGAATTTATTACAGCTCATAGGGAATTGCAAACTCTGCAAAATTTAAAGGAAAAGAGATTTCGGGAATATACTTTTGAACTAGAAAGAATAGAGCAAAACCTGATGGATGATCTAGGCTTAAGATCCTTTTTACGAAAAGCCCAGGGCTTCCAAGAGTAATTTCTTGAAAGGAGGTGAATAGATGCCAAGTCAAATAAGCTGTTATTTTATGCCTGCAACTTTCCCAAAAAACACAGGCAGTAAAAGTAAGGTAAGCCAAAAGGAGTCTAAGGGCAGCTTTGCTGAACTAGTTAATAAGGCTGTGAATAAGGATAATGGTACTAAAAAGGCCGCAGCTAGATTTGAATCTGAGAAAGTGGACAGCGCCGAAAACAAACAAGAAGATGTATTTGAAAAACCTAGTGATGAGATCAGTTCTGCATTGGTCCAAGACAGTAAGTCAGATTTTATTCCGCCTGATTTTACTCCTCCAATTATAAATCAGCAAAGTATAAATGTATCTCAAACAGGTGAAGGTGAATTAATTGATCAACAGTTGACTGCTAATTCAACCCAAAATTTTAGCCGGAATTTAATTCTGCCAGAGAATAACGTTGCTGCAGTTGTGAACTTGGAAGGAGATCCTGCCAAGGTGCCGCAAACCGCAACTGACACATTTGCTGCAACAGCCGGTAATCTTGAACTAAGTGGGGTTTCAACACAAGGTAAGACTGATGCTAATACTGTTCCTGCAACAACGGAGCAAAGCCCACAGCTTCAGCTTAATACTCAGGAGAAGCAAGCATTAGTAGAGTCAGTTAATGAGCAAACAACTGCTCAGGAAGGGCAAAATTTAGAACACCCCAAAATAGAGCTGACAGCAGAAAAAGTTGAACAAACAGCAGATACTAAACAATTTAATGTTCGAACCGCTGAGCCAACTTCGAGTGATGAACTGCAAAATTTCTTTAGCAATGGAAGTAACACTGATGGGAGTTCAGCTAGTTTACAAGATAATCAGCAAGCAGCTAATCAATTTTCCTTAAATAAAGATGCAATAATTTCCACAAATCAACAGCCCCAACAAACTCAATCTTTAAATTTTCGCAGTTTAGCCAGCCAGCTGATTGAATCGATTAAAACTAATATTTCTAAGGGCAAAAGTGAGCTGGAGGTACAGTTAAAACCTGATTACCTGGGAAAAGTACATTTGAAACTTTCCCTTGAAGACGGCGTATTAGCGGCTAAAATTGCTGTGGAAAACCAGGCGGTAGGCAAAAATTTAGAAAATAATTTACAGCAGCTGCGTCAGTCATTTCAGGAACAAGGGCTGAAATTCAGCGCCATCGATGTGGAAGTTGGCAGCGGGTCTTTATACCAGGAAGGAAACAATCAACAACAGCAGCAGTCTAACCAAAGCTTTTCTGCCCAAACAAATACTTGGACTACAGAATTAGATGAATTAGCTGCTGGAAAGAGTGCTAGTCAATTGGGGGTAGTAAATTATCTCGCTTAAGGAGGTGGAAAAATGGTTGATGCAGTTAACACATCAGCAAATACAACAACAACGGCCACATCAACTTCTAAATCTAATAGCAGCACCAGTAAGCAAGATTTTTTAATGCTTTTGGTTACCGAATTGCAAAATCAAGATCCTTTGGAACCTATGGATAACAAAGATATGATGGCTCAAGTAGCCCAGTTTAGTACTTTGGAAGAGATACAGAATTTAAATAAGCAAGTTGCCCTGACCCAGGCTATTGGACTGGTAGGTGCTAAAGTCGTAGCCAAAGAGGGCAGCGAGGAAATTCAAGGAATTGTGGATAGTGTCAAAATGTCTGGTGACGATTGCTATTTAATCGTTGGAGACAAGGAAGTTGAATTGTCCGATTTGGTCCAAGTAAGTTCCCCTTTAACAACATCGAATGATACTGAAACTAAGGGGGACAACTAAAATGGTAGAAAAGGTTGATTTATCAAGGCCTATTTTACCTATTGAGCAATTAAATTCAAGTTCTGCCCAAAGTAAAAAAAACAGCTCCCAGACTAGTTTTAAAGAAGTTTTCAATAAACAGCTTCATGGAGAAGAAAAGCTGCACTTTTCCAAACACGCTCAGGAACGGCTGGAAAGTAGAGAAATTAAACTTTCAGAAACGGATCTGCAGAAGATTACTGCAGCTATTGACAAGGCCAAAGCAAAGGGCGCTCGAGAATCTTTGCTGCTTTTAAATAACTTAGCTTTAATTGTTAGTGTTAAAAATAATACAGTTGTGACAGCTTTAGATAATGAAAATATGAAAAATAATGTATTTACGAATATAGATAGTGCTGTAATACTATAGGGCCGGACCTCTTAGAGGAAGCCCAAAACTGTGGATTGATGGAAACAGTTTGCAAATTATTTTTCTAACATACTTGAGGAGGTCAGATATTTATGATGAGATCTTTGTACTCAGCTGTTGCAGGGCTGAGGACACACCAAACAAGAATGGATGTAATTGGTGATAATATTGCTAACGTTAACACTTACGGTTTTAAAAAATCTAGGACAACCTTTCAAGACATGTTTTACCAAACTTTGCAAGGGGGCTCTGCAGCAGAGGATGGCGATGCCAGAGGAGGTACAAACAGCTCTCAGGTGGGTTTAGGCGTAACTTTAGCTACTATCGATGGTATTCATACTCAAGGGGCAGCGGCTCCTACAGGCAAAGAAAGTGACCTAATGATTCAAGGAGACGGTTTTTTTATTTTACACGAGGAAGGCACAGATGGCGCTACTTATTATACACGGAACGGTAATTTTTCTTTAGATAACAATGGTGATTTGGTAAACACAGCCAATGGTTTATATGTAACAGATACTGATGGCAATAAAATCAATGTACCGACTACTTCCAAAAGCTTCAGTATTAGTAAAAAAGGAGAAGTAATAATTACGCAGGCAGACGGAACTATAGCTGATAACCCCCAAATTATCGCTATTGCTAAATTTCCCAACCCTGCAGGGCTGCAAAAAGTTGGTCAGAACATGTACGTTTATGATACCTCAGCTGGTAATGAGGCGGGGGACCCTACTGGTGGCAGTACCAATAATGTTGGGGGAGCTCCTGGCCTAGAGGGCCGGGGAATCATTCTTTCCGGTTCCTTAGAAATGTCTAACGTAGAATTAGCCCAGGAATTTACTGATCTGATTACGACTCAAAGAGGTTTCCAGGCTAATGCCAAAACCATTACAACTTCTGACCAAATGTTAGAAGAACTATTGAACATTAAACGTTAATTGAATTAAGCGGGGACATATCTTGAAGAGAATTTAGTTCATTAAAGATATGTCTCAGCTGCTTTACTAAAATTAAATAATAGTTGAGGAAAACCATGATTACGTTAACAACTTTAGATAAGAGGAAAATTTATTTGAATCCTCATTTAATTGAACAAATAGAAAGTGTACCTGAAACGGTGCTTACCTTAACTAATGGCAAAAAGATCTTAATCTGCGAGACTCCCCAAATTGTAGCTCAAAAAGTAGCTAAGTATAATCGAAGTATTTATGGGCCTAAGAGGATGAAAACTTTTTGAGGTGAGCTGAAGTGGCCAAATTTAAAAAAACACCTGTGGCAGGTTTCTTAGGCGGTCTAATTATTATATTGCTCTCCATATCATTGGGTGGTAAATTGAGTTTTTTTTTCAATTTGCCAGCTTTATTAATGACCATAGGAGGATCTTTTTTTGCCAGCTTAGTTATCTACGATTTAGGAACGATTAAAAATCTAGGAAGCAAGATCTATTGGGCCTTTACTTTCGAACCTCAAGATGCTGAACCACTAATTGAATTGGCTAAGAATTTAGCTCAAAAAGTCCGCCAAGATGGTATTATGTGTTTGGAAGAGGAAGCTCATAAAGTGGAAAACAGCTTTTTCCGCAAAGGTGTGGAACTAATTATAGAGGCTGAATCACCAGAATATACCCAAAACATTTTGCAAAAGGAAATACAAAGTACCCGGAAAAGTGTTCAAACAGAAATTCAACTTCTAAAAACCTGGGCTCTTTTAGCTCCTGCTTTTGGCCTTTTAGGAGGAATTATTAGTTTAATTCAGTTACTCTTTCATTTACGATATCCAGGGCAGTTAGGGGCTGGAGCAGCCACTGCTCTACTTCCTATTTTTTACGGTCTAATTATTTCTTATTTATTTTGCTTCCCCCTAGTGGAAAAGTTAGAGCTGCAAAACGAAAGAGATTATTTACTAAAGACAGCCATGTTAGAATGCATTATGGCTATTCAGTCTGGCTTAAATCCACGAAGGCTGGAAGAAAAATTAAGATTGCTTCTAGATTTAGAGGTAGTAGTGGATGCCTAAGGGAAGCAGTAAATTTTACACCTATCTTTGGGCATTGTTCTATGCTAACCTGATAACTATTTTTCTTTTTATCCTGGTTATTGCTTCAGTAATTGCTTTTGCAGATGAACAAAAATTAATGTTTTTTGGTTTAAAGCCAGGAAATAGTCAGGGAGATGCTTTAATTCCTCAGCTTTACCAAAAAACATCTAATTATTTAGATGAAATGGATTTAACAGAAGATATAATAATGCTAAAACTGCCCCAAGGTATAGGCTTAGTTTTTAGACAGGATTTAATCTTTGCTAATAAAGAAAGCAATTTTAAGCCTCAGGCTGACCGTATTTTACAACCCCTTGCGCTATTTTTTGCTTACATACCAAATAGTATTTGGATTCAATGCTACCCTGGAGGGGAAAACCCTAAACCGGCTGATACAGAATTATCCATAGCTAGGGCAGAAGAGCTGAGGGACTATTTTAACAAAAAGCTGCAGCCGGAGGGAAAACGGGTTGCTGCTGTTAGTTTTGGTTATAAAAGTGCAGGCGAGTCTAATATTATCATAGTAATCAGAACCATAGGTAAATGGGAGTGAAACATTGATGGCTGAAAAAGCAGGCAAATCATCGAAGCTAATTGTATTTTTACTCATTGGAATTATTGTTTTGCTGTTGGCCCTAGGTGGCGGTTATTTACTTTTTGTGAAAACTAAACTTCCAAGCAGCGAAGCTGCAGAAAAACCAATGTTGAGTACAAAACTGGACACATTTACTGTTAATTTGTCCGATAGCAATTTCCGGCGTTACTTAAGGGTTGATTTAGCCCTGGAATTTGAGAATAAAAAGACAGAGGAAGTAATTAAGGAAAAAGAATACCGTATCCGGGATGCCATTATTCTCTATTTTATGAAGAAAAGATCAACAGATTGTGGTAACATCAATAAGATTAAACAAGATGTTTTGAAAATAATAAACAGCAAATTAGATGAAAAAAATCAAATTTCCGGTGTTTATTTTAACGAATTTATTATTAACTAACATTTAGGGTGAGAAAAATGGACAGAAATCTTACTGAGGAAGAAATAGCTCAATTGTTTGCTCAATCTGAACTAAGGTCTAAGGAACCAAGCATTGCTAAAGCACGCTTTAAGGAATTGGAGCCTGTTGTTGGCTTGAAAAATGCGGCCAGGAATATGGAGGTATTAAATGATATTAAGTTAAGAATCGAGGCCCGCTTAGGAGATAAAAAGCTTACTGTCAGGGAAATTCTTGACCTGGATGTTGGTTCCGTTATTCAGTTAGAAAGAATGGCGGGAGAGTTAATAGATTTGTTTATTAATGATGAATATTTTGCATTAGGTGAAATCGTGGTAATCAATGATTCCTTTGCCGTCAGAGTAAGCAGCCTTGCAGAAGAAGAGGTCGTTGAATAGAGGTTGATATAGTGGACTTATTTGCAGCAATATTACGTATTGTAATTTTTTTGCCCATAGTTGCCGCTTTAGCTTATATTTACGTTAAATATGGGCTGGGGAAAATGAGTCAGTACAAAACTTCTGAAAATTTGCAAGTTGTAGACAGGGTTACATTAGGGCCTAAAGCGAATTTATTTGTTGTAAAGGTTGTTGATCAATATTATTTAATGTCTATTAGCGAACAGCAGATTCAGCTTTTAAAGGAACTTAAGAATTATCCTCAAACAGAAGACTATATTGTAAAAGACTTAAATGTGCTGACAATACATGAAGAGTCTAAGGAAAGCTGGTCTGCAAAGTTGAAGATGAAAGGCAAGAAATGATGAAACGTACTATAAAACGTACTATTAAACGTGCATGGTTAGCCATTCCAGTACTAGTTATGATAGGTTTAATTTTTTTTCAACATAGTGCAGCAGCAGAACCTATAAGTATGCCAAATATTGATTTATCCCTTGGCACTGGCAGCCAGCCTACTGAAGTAGTGGACAGTATTAAGCTGCTGGTGTTTTTAACAGTACTATCTTTGGCCCCGGCCATTTTAGTTCTAATGACTTCCTTTACCAGGATTATTGTGGTTCTTTCTTTTGTGCGCAATGCTTTAGGGACCCAACAAACTCCTCCTAACCAGATTTTAATTGGTTTGGCTTTATTTTTAACATTTTTTATTATGCTTCCCGTATATCAACAAGTGAAAACTCAAGCCATAGATCCCTATATAAGCAACAAGATTAGCCAAGAGCAGGCATTTAATAAAGCAGCTCAGCCAATTAAGGAATTTATGTTTAAACAAACTAGGGAAAAGGATTTAGCTTTGTTTGTTAAAATGGCTAAAGTTGACCGTCCAAAAAATAAAAATGATATTACTTTGGCAACTTTAACTCCTGCTTTTGTGATTAGTGAATTAAAAACTGCTTTTCAAATGGGTTTTGTAATTTATATTCCTTTTCTAGTTATCGATATGGTTGTGGCCAGTACTTTAATGTCCATGGGGATGTTTATGGTACCGCCGGTAATGATTTCATTGCCCTTTAAAATTATGCTGTTTGTCATGGTAGACGGTTGGTACTTGGTGGTTAAATCACTGCTGGAAAGTTTTTAGTTGAAAAATTTTTAAGATTAATTTGAGGTGGAACAATGTCACAAGAATTTGTAATCAGCCTTGGCAAACAAGCCCTCTATTTAACACTTTTAATTTCAGCACCAGGCCTAATTTTGGGGCTTTTAGTTGGTTTAGTTATTAGTATTTTCCAGGCTACAACTCAGATTCAGGAACAGACTTTAACTTTTGTGCCGAAAATTGTAGCAGTTATGTTATCTATCCTTATTTTTGGCTCTTGGATGTTAAACAGTCTCCTAAGTTTTACCTCTAATTTATTTGGTAATTTAGGTTCCTTAATTAAGTAGGTTCTAAGATGATAGATATTTCTTTTTGGTTGATTGTGTTGTTGATTTTTGCTAGAATGACAGCTTTTGTGGCTTCAGCACCATTTTTCTCAATTCGCAGTGTGCCTCCTGCAGCCAAAGGGGCTTTAGGTTTGCTGTTGGCCGTTATGATGTTCCCGGTTGTTGCAAAGCCGTCTTTAAGTGCAGGAATAGACACTTTCCCTTATTTGTTAATGCTCATTGGTGAGGTTTTAATTGGTTTAGCTTTAGGTTTTACAGCTACAGTAGTTTTTAATGGCTTTAGGATGGCAGGTCAGTTAATCGATTTGCAAATAGGCTTATCCATGGTAGGCATCTTCGACCCTCAAAGTGGCAGCCAAAATACAATCTTAGCTCATTTTATGGATTTACTGGCAATTTTACTTTTTACGGTTCTGAATGGACATTATATTATCTTGGCAGCTTTAGCTAAAAGTTATGAGCTTTTACCTTTAGGTTTTGGTTTACCCAAAGGTACTATAGCGGAACAAATTATAAATATTTTTTGCGGCACTTTTAGTTTAGCTGTAAAAATTGCGGCACCTGTTTTAGCAGTGTTAATTATTATTGATTTTGTCCTGGGCCTTGTTGCTCGGACAGTACCCCAATTAAATGTTTTTATCTTAGGCTTTCCTTTAAAAATCGGGTTCGGTATAGTTACCTTATCTATTTTACTTCCTTTTTTAGTTATGATTTTTACTAAGATCTTAAGCACTATGGAACAAGATCTGCTATTGATTATTAGGAGCTTTGGATGAACAATTCATATTTTTGGGTCATAGATTTACAATTATTTGCTGAAGAAAAAACTGAGGAAGCGACTCCTCATCGCAAACAAGAAACGCGTAAGAAAGGCCAGGTTGCTAAAAGTTCAGACATCAATGCAGCCTTTGTTTTACTGGCCCTGCTAGTTTTAATTTATATTCTAAAGGATTATATTACATCCGGTTTCATGAACACCATTTGGTATTTATTACACGATGCAATGAAAAATCCTTTGAGCCAGCAGAATTTGATGGCTCTGTTTACATATGCTTTTGTCCAATTTTTTAAAATAATAGCTCCAATTTTTTGTGGTGCTATTTTAGTAGGAGTAAGCATTAATCTTGCCCAGGTAGGTTTTTTGTTTGCTCCAGAAGCAATTAAACCTAAGCTAGAAAATATTAACCCAATTAGTGGTTTTAAAAGGATGTTTTCCCGCAAAGCACTAGTTGAGTTACTTAAGGCACTGCTGAAGATAATTGTTGTTGGCGCAGTGGGCTATAGATTAATTAAAAAGAACTTTAACACATTACTGCTTCTATTTGATTATGATAACTACAATGCTTTTATGATTGCAGCCAAATTACTATTTAATATCAGTTTAAATATTATTTTAGTCTTTTTAGTTATTGCTATTCTTGATTTTATCTTTCAAAGATACGAATTTAGGCAAAATATTAAAATGTCCAAACAAGAAGTTAAAGAAGAGTTTAAACAAACTGAAGGGGATCCGAAAATCAAATCAAAGCTGCGGGAAAAACAGCGGCAAATGGCTATGCACCGGATGATGGAAAGTGTGCCACAGGCTACAGTTGTCATTACTAACCCTACTCATCTTGCAATTGCTTTAAAATATGAAACTGGGGGAACGGAAGCTCCTATAGTTGTTGCTAAAGGAGCAGGAGAAATAGCTCGCAAGATTAAGGAAAAGGCTATGGAAAATAAGGTTCCCGTAGTAGAAGCAAAACCCGTTGCCCGTCTCCTTTATCAAAACGCAGAAATTAATCAGGAAATACCTGTTGAGTTATATCAAGCAGTTGCTGAAATACTAGCAACTCTTTACCGGGAAGGAAAAAGATTTTGACAGCTTTAGGTGGTGTTATCTAATTGGCTCAGGCAAATATAGGCATGCTTAGTTCCATGAAGAGGCTTTCTGGCTATAGTGAGTTCTTAATTGCAAGTATGGTAATTGCAATTATTCTAATTATCATTATTCCTATGCCTTCTGCTGCCTTGGATTTATTACTGTCTTTTAATTTAACTTTTAGTTTAGTTATTTTATTAATGACTATGTTCACTAATGAACCACTACAGTTTTCCGTTTTCCCTACTTTACTCCTAGTTACTACTTTAATGCGGCTGTCCTTAAATATCTCCTCAACTAGATTGATTTTAGGGCAGGCCAAAGCTGGAAAGGTAATTGAAGCTTTTGGAGGTTTCGTTGTTGGTGAAAATTATGTAGTGGGTATGGTTATTTTCATTATTATTACTGTTGTTCAGTTTGTGGTTATTACCAATGGTGCTGGGCGAGTAGCAGAAGTGGCAGCCAGATTTACCCTAGATGCTATGCCGGGAAAGCAAATGAGTATTGATGCCGATTTAAATGGAGGACTAATTACAGATGCTGAAGCACGTTTCCGCCGTAAACAGCTTCAGTTGGAAGCTGACTTTTTCGGAGCTATGGATGGTGCCAGCAAATTCGTCAAAGGTGATGCTATTGCAGGAATTGTTATTACCTTAATTAATATTTTCGGTGGTTTTATTATTGGTATCTGGCAGTTAAAAATGTCTTTTCTCCAATCTCTGCAAACTTACACTGTTTTAACTGTAGGTGATGGTTTAGTCAGCCAATTGCCAGCTTTATTAATTTCTACGGCTACAGGTATTTTAGTTACTAGATCAGCATCTGGTGAAAGTTTTGGTAAAGATTTAGTCAGTCAGCTAACAGCTTTCCCCAAGGTTATTGCATTAGCTGCAGGTATTTTGCTGACTTTAGGACTTATTCCCGGTTTGCCTAATCTACCATTTTTAATTTTAGGAGCTGCAACTGCTTATTCAGCTTATGTTTTAGCTAAAGAGGAAAAGAACAAATTAGTTGCTAAGCAAGAAAAAGATGAAGATAAGGAAAGGGAAAAAGTTCGCCAGCCGGAAAATGTTTTGAATTTATTCCAGGTTGATCCTATGGAAATAGAGATTGGCTATAACCTGATTCCATTAACGGACGAAGAACAGGGAGGAGACTTATTAGACCGGTTAGCTGCAGTGCGCCGGCAGTGTGCAGCAGAGTTAGGCGTTTTTGTCCGGCCAATTCGCATTCGAGATAACCTGCAGTTAGGTCCAAATGATTATGTCTTTAAACTTAAAGGTGTAGAGGTAGCCAAGGGGCAAGTGCTGCCCGGCTATTTTTTAGCTATGAATCCGACGGATTTTGATTTGGAATGTCAAGGGATTGCCACCCAGGAGCCTACCTTTGGGCTGCCGGCGTGGTGGATAACTCCAGATACCAAGGACGAAGTAGAAATGCGTGGCTTTACAGTAGTTGACTGTGCTACAGTGTTGATTACTCATTTGACAGAATTCATTAAAGCCAATGCTGCCGAACTAATTGGCAGACAAGAAGTTAAAGAAATGATTGATACAGTTAAAGAGCTAAACCAAGCTGTTGTTGAGGAATTGATTCCTGACTTAATGACTTATGGTGAAGTCCAAAAGATTTTACAAAATTTGCTGGCGGAAAGGGTACCAGTCAGAGATTTAACAACTATACTAGAAGTATTAGCAGATAACGCCCGCATGACCAAAGATCCGGATTATTTAACAGAAATGGTTAGACAGGCGCTGAAAAGAACCATTAGTAAACAGTATGCCGTAGAAGGAAAAATGACAGTTATTACACTTCATCCCAAGCTGGAACAAGAGATTATTGATTCCTTGCAGAAAACCCAGCACGGCAGTTACCCTGCTTTGAGCCCTGAAGTAACACAAAAGATTTTTGACCGCTTGGCATCAATGACTGAACAAATGAATATCTCAGGCTTGCAGCCTATTGTATTATGCTCTTCCCGGATTAGGCTGCCCTTTCGGAGGCTAACAGAACGTTTTATGCCTAGTTTAATTGTTTTATCATTAAATGAATTGACTCCTGAACTGGATGTAGAATCAATTGGGACGGTGATGTTAGATTGAAAGTAAAACGTTATATTGTCAATAACATGCCTGAGGCCATGGAAATTATTAAGAAAGACTTAGGTACTGATGCTGTAATTATCTCCAGCCGTTGGGTTAAACAAGGTAAATGGCTAAAATTTTTAGGGGCTCGTAAATTGGAAGTTACGGCAGCTTTGGAAGAAGGAAATAAAAAGAATGAGCAGCAAGAAAAGTCTGAGCATAATTTAGGTCAAGAAGTGGCAGAAGTTAAATCTCTCCTGCGCAAAATGCTGCGGGAAACAGAGAGAAGTAAAGGAAATTTCCCCGATTCCAATATACTTCTAAAATGGCAGTCTACTCTAAAGGAATTGGAAATAAGCCACGAAATAATAAATTTGCTTTTCGATGGTTTAGATAAAGACTTTACCATCGGACAGTTAGAGGATGAAGCTTTCTTTAAGCAAATTATGCAGGAAAAAATGCTCCGCATCTTGGAAAAATGCTGCAGCCAGGACTGTTCAGGTAGAATCTATGCCTTTGTGGGGCCTACGGGGGTAGGTAAAACAACTACCTTAGCTAAATTAGCTGCCCACTTAGCTATTTATGAAAAGAAAAAAATTGCTTTATTGACTATAGATACATACCGGATTGGTGCTGTAGAACAACTAAAAATTTATAGCGAAATTCTGAACGTACCAATGGAAGCTGTTTTGACCCCTCAAGAATTGCAAGAAGCTGTTAAACGTTATGAAGGTATGGATGCTATCTTAATTGATACAGCAGGCCGGCCTTCCAAAAACAGTTTTCAACTGGCAGAATTACAGTCTTTTTTAGAAGTTGTGGAGCCGGCAGAAATTTTTCTTGTGGTTAGCTGTACAGCTAAAGGAAGAGATTTAATTAATATTGCTGAAGACTTTAAACTATTAAAGTATACAAAGCTTATTTTCACTAAGACCGATGAAACTGATACATATGGCCCAATTCTTAATCTTGCCAATGCTGCCGCAGTACCTGTGGCCTACTTGACTACGGGACAGAATGTTCCTGAAGATATTCAATCTTGTAAACCGGAACAATTAGTCAGTATGATTCTGGGGGCGGTGAGCAATGGCTGACCAGGCAGCAAAGCTAAGAGAAATTATTAAATTTTCCTCGCAGGAACATATACAGCATAAACCTAGGATAATTACGATTACTAGTGGCAAGGGAGGAGTAGGTAAGACTAATTTCGTCATTAATTTAGCTGTTGCTTTATCTAAAAAAGGCAAAAGAGTGGTTATTTTTGATGCAGATTTAGGTATGGCTAATGCAGATGTACTGCTAGGTGTGGTGCCATCTTATACATTGTATGATGTTTTACAAGGCAGCAAGACTCTTCAGGAAGTAATGATTTCAGGACCGGAGAATATTCAGCTGATTCCAGGTGCTTCCGGTATGGAAGAACTGGCAAACCTAGATAACTTCCAGCGTGAGCGATTGATGCAAGGTTTGAAAAAATTAGAGGTAGATACTGATTTTCTTCTAATTGATACGGGAGCCGGCATTTCCAAAAATGTATTAGGGTTTGTTAGTGCTGCCGATGAGTTAATTGTAATTTTAACTCCTGAACCTACTTCATTGACTGATGCCTATGGCATTATGAAAATTGTTTCTAAGTTTAAATTGCATCCAGCTGTACATATGGTTGTAAACCGTGTAAATAGCAGACAAGAGGCTATGCGAACAATAAGTAAAATTGAAGTAGTAACTAAGAAATTTTTGCAACTAAAAGTATCCCCTTTGGGATATATTCACGACGATAAAGTTGTAAATAAAGCAGTAATGAAGCAGGAAGCTTTTATTCTAAAGTATCCAAATTCAGTGGCTGCTGATAATATACTGCAAATTGCTACCAACCTTTTACAAGGAAACTTTAGGCCTCCAAAAGGAACCACAGGTTTTATTAATCGGCTGATCAGCCTTTTTGCTAAGGAGTGAGGACTTTTTGCAGCTTGATAATATTTTAGTAATTAACCGTAAAGTTGAGTTAAGTAGAATAGATGAAAATACCATTTATAAATCTTTGATTCAAGAAGTTAAAGATGATTCATTTGCGGTGGCTGTTCCCTCCTGTTTAGGGGAATATCTTATTTTGCACCCTAATGAATTAGTAAATGTAATGGTTTTGTCAGACAACGAACGCTATGGATTTGTGAGCAAAGTTCTCTTTAGAAGCAGGGATCAGATTCCCTTATATTATTTATCTAACCCCAAAGAAGTAGAGCGTATTCAATTGCGTAATTTCGTACGCATAAAAACAATTTTTGAAGTTTTTTATCAGGAAATTTCTTCTGAAGATTTAGACCGCCTAAATCAGCTTAAACCTCAAGAAAAGGCTCGCGTTGTTGATATTAGCGGGGGTGGAATGCAAATAGCCATAGATAAAAAAATTCCCGTAAATAGTTTGCTTTACGTGCACATTCCTCTGGCAATGGATGGTGATGTACATAATGTATTTGTTGTAGGTAAAATTGTTAGATTTATACCTGCTGACGAAAAACGTACCCATAATTTAGCAGGTCTTGGTTTTGAGAAGATTACGGAAAAAGAAAGGGAGCTCCTGATTCGGTTTATTTTTTGCAAAATGCGGGAACAGCGTTGGGCAGAGAGGTGATTTCATGAAGGCAGAAGATTTTTTGCCTTTAGTTAAATTAATAGTCAATCATTTGCAAGTTAGACTGCCAGCCTATTTGGAAACTGATGATCTGATTGGTTGGGGAGTATTTGGACTTTTAGAAGCTTTCCAAAAGTTTGATCCTCAGAGAGGCATTAAATTTGAAAGCTACGCTACTCCAAGAATCAAAGGAGCAATTTTAGATGCTATTCGTAAACATAGTTGGGCTCCCCGCTCTGTTTATGAACATTTAAAAAGTTATAATAAGGTTTTAGATAAATTGGAACAGGCAGGAAACGAAGAAATAACCAACGAAATGGTTGCCGCGGAAATGGGAATTAGTGTTTCCGAAGTAGAGCAGTTGTTACTTGATATTAATAAATTGACAATAGATTCTTTAGAAAGCTTTATTTATGCGAAAGATAATAATTTAACACTGGCCGATACAGTAGTTGACAGCAAAAGTCCCGACCCTCAGTTAATGCTGGAAGAGCAAGAATTAAAAAGCGCTTTGGTAAAAGCAATTGAAAATTTGGGAGAAAAAGATCGTTTGCTTTTAAACCTTTATTATTATGAAGAGCTAACTTTAAAAGAAATTGGTCAAGTACTCAATGTATCGGAATCAAGAGTTTGTCAACTTCATGCTAGAGCAATTACTCGTCTAAGGCAGGAATTGAAAGAATTTGGAGGAAAAGATTAATGGCTTACCTACTACTAATCATTGGTATTTTTTTAGTTGCGCTTACTTACCAAGAAGCAGTTGGACAATGGGGAAAACACTCAATAGAATCTTTTCCCGAAAAATATTTTTTGCCTAGCTATTTGCAGAATTTAGAGAGTAAAGTAAGTGCTTTAGAAAATATTGTTCAAGAAATAAAATCCAAGGGAGAAAGGGAAAAAATCATTAGGCAAAAAACAGGTATTCAGCCTTTAAAACAGAATATTATGGAAAATAAACCTTTACCGACAAGTATTGACAACATTAATGAAGAAATTCTAGCAGCCTATAAACAAGGTAAAGGAGTAACTGAACTGGCAAAAGAATTTGGCAAAGGGAAGGGTGAAATAGAATTAATTTTAAACTTAAAAAATTAAAAATCCCCCTAAAATATGCTCAATTTTGCTTAGGATTAGGTATAGGGCTAATTATAGCTTCCTTAATTATTTTGCTTACTAAACCGGCAAAAGTAGAACCTACTAAAGCAGAGATGGAAAAAATGGGTAGGTCTATTGGAATGGTTTATAAAGATGAAGTTCTATCTTTTCCTGCTGAAAATAAGCAGACGGCAAACCAGTCTATACAACCACAGGCAAAGGTTGTGCAGCAGCCTGCAACAAAACAATCTGAAGTAAAACAGTTTGCAGCAAAACCGGCTGCAAAAACTGTAACTATAAAGGTTAACTCGGGTGAATCAATTCAACAAATTGGGCTGCGGCTGCGGAAAAACAATATAATTAAAGATGAACAGGCCTTTGTCAAGAGGCTGAAGGAATTGAAATTAACCCAAGAAATCCGTATAGGAACATACGCTTTAAAGACCAACAGCAATTTAGATCATGTAATTAAAACGCTGGTTCGCCAATAGGAGGCTTGAAATGATAAGAGGTATTTACACGGCTGCAACAGGAATGCTGGTGCAAGATATTAAACAGGATTTGATTACCAACAACATTGCTAATATTAATACTCCTGGGTATAAAAAATCCGAAGTTTCAGTTAGCTCCTTTCCCCAAGTTTTATTAAGTAAAATCGATGGGGAGAAGGGCAGCCAAAATGGCTCAAAGCCCATTGGGGCTTATAGTAATGGAGTCATGATTGATCGGGAAGTTATCGACTGGCAAAATGGTTCTTTAGAGGAAACAGGAAATAACAGCGATCTAGCTTTGCTTGGTACTGGTTTTTTTACTCTACAAACGGCCCAAGGCGTCAGGTATAGCCAAAATGGCAGCTTTAAGGTTGATGGGCAAGGTTATTTAGTCAACAATCAAGGTGACTATGTCTTAGGCACTAACGGTAGAATTTTAGTTGGTGAAAATAATTTTAAAGTTGATCCTAACGGTGCTGTGACTGTGGATGGAACAAATGTAGATTATTTACGAATTACCAATTTTACTGATCCTAGTTACCTAACTAGGCAAGGCAGCGATTTGTATACGGCTATTAATCAAGCCCAAGCCAGAAATTTAGCTCCTGAGGAAGTTCAAATTAAACAAGGATTTATCGAAAAACCTAATTTTAATCTAGTGAATGAAATGGTCAATATGATTATGGTTATGCGTTCTTATGAGTCAGGCCAGAAAACTATTCAAGCTCAAGACGAAATTTTAGGTAAAAGCGTTAACGATATAGCTAGTGTTAGGTAGGTGATCTAATGATAAGGTCTTTGTGGAACGGGGCATCTGGAATGACGGCTCAAAATAATCGGATGGATGTAATTACCAATAATTTAGCTAATGTTAATACTACAGGTTATAAAAAACAGCGTACTAGTTTTTCCGATTTACTTTATCAAGAATTAAACAGTACTACTTTGCCCATTAAAAATAATCAGCAAAACAAAGTACTAGTTGGCTCCGGTGTTAAGGTAAACAATACTTATTTTTTATTTGGTCAGGGTCAATTAATCGAAACGGGAAGAGATTTAGATGTAGCGATTCTCGGGAGAGGCTTTTTGGAAGTTGAGCTGCCGGATGGTCAATTCGCTTATACGAAGGATGGAAATTTGCATTTTGACCGGGGGCAGCTAGTTAATTCGGCAGGTTATAGGGTATCTGCAGATATCACTGTGAACCCGGAAATTTTAAATACTGCCAAAAAAATTACAATCCAGGATAAAGGGACAATTTTGATTAATACGGATTTAGGTGAAAATATCGAAGCTGGAACTATTCCTCTTTTTAAGATTGATAACCCAAGTGCCTTAAAACCTGTGGGGCAAAATCTTTATACTTTAACCAATGCAAGTGGGTCTGTACAAATAGAAAGTCCTGAAGACCCGGGCAGCAGTTCCTTTAAACAAGGATATTTAGAAGGTTCCAATGTCAATATTTTAGAAGAAATGGTTGAGATGATTGCTACCCAAAGGTCCTATCAATTTAATTCTCGATCGATTCAAAATTCCGATGAAATGTGGTCAATAGCTAATAATTTACGGCGTTGATTGCCGTTGGATGGAATAGTTTTTAGGGGGAGGGAGTAGGTATGGAGGTTAGAGGATATGGGACAGCTGTCCCCATAAAAACAACAGCTCAGTCTGAACAACAAAAGGAATTGGCCGCAGCTTGCAGTGATTTTACTGCTGTCTTTTACCAAATGGTTTTACAGGAAATGGATAAAACTATTGATCGTTCTTCGAACACATCAGCAGAAAGTACTTTTTTTCAGGAATTTTTTTATGACGAAATTTCGAAAGAGTTGGCGAAAAATCCAGATAATCAATTAGCCAATATGTTGTACCAGGAATTAACAGAAAAAGCAAAAAAATAATGATCATAATAGAGGGCTAATTACAGTACTGGAATTGTTGGAGGAATACAATGTTACCAAATGCTACCGAAATAAAAGTTGGAATAGCGGAGTACAAGGCAGCCAGCTCTCCCTATCAAATAATTACCTTAGGTTTGGGTTCCTGTGTGGGGGTTACATTATATGACCCTTACAACAAGATCGGCGGTTTAGTACACGTTATGTTGCCTGATAGTACTCAGTTTCAAAGTGTCACTAATCCGGCTAAGTTTGCTGATTTAGGGGTTCCAGTTCTTTTTAATGAAATGTTAAAATTGGGAGCAAAGAAAACGGCGCTGCAAGTTAAGATGGCAGGCGGTGCCCAAATGTTTCAATTTAATAATAGTAAATCCTCAAACTCCCTAAATATTGGTCAGCGCAATATAGAAATGTCTAAAGAAGTCATAGCAAAGCTGGGATTAAAAATTGTTGGGGAAGAAACTGGTGGAAATTTTGGGAGAACCATGATTTTGGATACGTCTACGGGGAAAGTCTTTATCAGAACTATTGGGTCACCGCTGCGTACTATTTAAAGGGGAGGGGGAGAGGAAGGCTGTGGAGTTTAGTGAGTTTAAACGCAGAGTGCATCAACATTTCGGATTAAACTTAGACGGATACAAGGAGAAGCAGCTTAAACGTCGAATAGATAGTTTGATGCAAAATGTGCATTTTAACGATTACGGTTCTTACTTTGTTGCTTTACAAAAAGATAAAGAACAATTGAACCGTTTTTTGGATAAGGTCACAATTAATGTTTCGGAATTTTTCCGGAACCCTGATATATTTATGAATTTAGAAAAAAAGATTATTCCGGGGCTCTTGAAAAGAAAGTCTAGGCTAAAAATCTGGAGTGCCGCTTGTTCCAATGGGTGTGAGCCATACTCCATTTCTATTATTTTAGAAGACCTTACTCCAAACCAGAATCATAGCATCGATGCTACTGATATAGATAAAAACATTTTGGAAGTTGCTCAAGAAGGAAAATATGAAGAACGATTTTTAAAAAATATATCGGCCGAACGGCTGCGAAAATATTTTCAAAAGAAGGAAGAATTCTACGTAGTTAATGAAAAAATTAAAAAGAGAATTGTTTTTAAGTACCAGGATCTCCTGACAGATCGGTATGATAGGAACTACGATTTAATTGTTTGCCGCAATGTTACTATTTACTTTACGTCGGAAATGCAGGATAAGTTGTACAAGGGCTTTTTTGAAGCTTTAAGTCCCGGAGGAGTTCTTTTTATTGGCGCAACGGAAAACATGTTAAAGTATCGGGAATTAGGCTATGAAAAGATTTCCCCCTGGTTTTATCAGAAACCTTTTTAAATACTTTGTGTAGTAAAGGAGTTCCTAAGGTAATGGATCAATTGACAAATTTTGAATTAGATGTACTACAAGAAATAGGAAATATTGGTGCGGGCAACGCTGCCAGCGCTTTAGCTAAGCTTTTGAATAAAAGGATAGATATGACTGTTCCTAAAGCAGGTGTGATGCCTTTAAACGATATTTGCTCTCTTATAGGCAACGAAGAGGATAAAGTGGCTTGTATTGATTTCTCAGTTGATGGAGAAGCAAAAAGCCAAATCCTGTTTTTACTTTCAGAAGAAAGCTCTTATTATTTAATTGATATGCTTTTCGGCAACCCAATGGGCACTACCAAGGAGCTAGATGCAATGGGTTTATCAGCTTTACAAGAAATAGGGAATATACTATCCGGTTCATTTCTAACAGCTTTCTCTGATGTAACTAAACTTTCTTTTATTTATTCTGTTCCTCAGTTTGCTTTTGATATGCTGGGGGCAGTACTTAGTGCTGCTTTACTAGAGGGAGGGTATTTTGAGGATCAGGTTTTAATTATTGAAACGCAGTTTTATCAAAACGAAATCAAAATTAACGGACACTTTTTCTTAGTGCCCGAAAATGGTTCTTTAAAGGTAATTTTTGATTCCCTTGGACTCTAATTTTACGGAGGTATGGAAAATGGGTAAAAGAATTCTAATAGTAGATGATGCAGCATTTATGCGCATGATGATTAAAGATATTTTAAATAAGAATGGTTATGAAGTTGTTGGAGAAGCAGAGAATGGGCAGAAAGCTGTCCAGTTATATAAAGAACTAAATCCAGATTTAGTTACCATGGATATTACGATGCCTGAAATGGATGGAATTGCAGCTGTGAAAGAAATTAAGAAAATTGATGGCAATGCAAAGGTAATTATGTGTAGTGCTATGGGGCAGCAAATGATGGTTATGGAAGCAATTCAGGCCGGAGCAAGGGATTTTATTGTTAAGCCTTTCCAACAAGAAAGAGTACTGCAGGCGATCCAAAAGACATTAGGTTAATTACTGACTACTTAGGAATTGCAGTTAATGTGGTGGTGAATAAAAGTGGATGAGGTATTATCTCAATCGGAGATAGATATGCTTTTGAATGCTTTAACTTCAGGGGATCTATCTCCAGATGATTTATCAAATGAAACAGAAGCTGGAAAAGTTAAAGAATATGATTTCCGCAGGCCCAATAAATTTTCGAAAGATCAAATGCGGACATTATATTTAATTTACGATAATTTTGCACGTGTGGCAGCTAATTTTTTATCGGCATATCTTCGAGTTAACATTCAAGTTAAGATAGCATCTGTAGAACAACTAACTTATGAAGATTTCGTGCTTTCTGTTCCCACCCCAACTCTCTTAACAATTTTTACTATGGAGCCATTGCCTGGTTCCGCTATTTTAGAGACAAACTCCGGTTTTATTTTTCCCATCATCGACCTTTTATTCGGTGGCCCTGGCGCTATGCCAGCTAAATTAAGAGAGTTAACTGATATTGAAAGCAATGTTTTAAAAAATTTATATAAAAGGCTTTTAGAAAATGTGAATTTTGTATGGAGTGATATTTTCGAGATTCAAACTAATATTCAGTCTACGGAAACTAATCCTCAATTAAGCCAAATTATTTCGCCTAACGAAACGGTGGTTACAGTTACTCTTTCCACTAAAATTAACGATAACCAAGGGCTGATTAATTTTTGCCTGCCTTTCATGCTTTTAGAGCCTGTTTTGCCAAAATTAACAGCACGGCATTGGTTTACCAGCATTGATGAGGGTGAAGCAGAGGTTTATAAACAAAAAATTCGTCACTTTTTAGATAGAGTAGAACTGGATTTAGAAGCAGTATATGGGCAGACGAAAATTACGGTTCGGGATTTTTTAAATTTGCATGTGGGCGATGTAATCACCCTGGATAATCAAGTAGGTCAAGATATGAATTTATTAGTGGGAGATTTGTTAAAATTTAAGGTTCAGCCTGGAATGACAGGAAAAAAATTGGCCGTTCAAATTACTGCTTTTGCCAAGGAGGCCGAATAATTGAGTAATTTTTTATCACAAGAGGAAATTGATGCGTTACTTAATTCACCAGATTTGGTTGAAGAAGATGGATCTCAAAATGACTCCCAGGGTGATACCCAAAATGAATTTCAGAATGATCCTAAAGATGATGCCCGGAATACTCAGGATTATTTACCTGCTGAATTAGACCTATCCACCACAGAACAGGATGCGCTAGGGGAAATTGGTAATATTTCTATGGGTTCAGCAGCAACTGCTTTGTCTCAGTTGTTAGGCCAACGTGTTAATATAACGACACCAAATGTTACAATTACATCTTCACAAGAATTAACGGAAACATTTCAAGTTCCTTATATGTTAATTGAAGTAAGTTATACTGAAGGTTTAAGAGGCACAAACTTACTGGTAATAAAAGTAAGTGATGCGGCTATTATAGCTGATTTAATGATGGGAGGGGATGGGAAAAACCCCTCAATTGAATTAAGTGAGCTGCAGGCAAGTGCTGTAGGAGAGGCTATGAATCAAATGATGGGTTCAGCTGCTACATCCATGAGTACTATTTTTCAAAAACCTATAGTTATATCTCCGCCTATCGTGAAGTCAATTAATACGCAAAAAGACCCTATACCTTTTCCTTGGGATAATAATGAGAGAATAGTTGTTGTCTATTTTAAAATGGAAATAGGAAGCCTTGTTAACAGCGGAATTATGCAAATACTTCCTCTTTCTGTTGCTAAAGAAGAAACAGGCATCCTCTTGGGGACTAGCACTTCCTCCCCAGCAGCAACACCGGAAACAATTCAGGAAACAATAACTACGGAACCTATTCAAGAAACAATGCCAACACCGCCTTCTTCTTTTGAAGAATCGCCGATGGATGAAAATGCAGCATCTTCAGAAATGGCAGGAGGCTATTATAGTACTGGTCCTAGCCTAAGCCGAAACCAAAGTAATCTAGCAGGAGAGTCTACAAAAAATTTAGAATTAATTTTAGATGTTCCTTTAAATATTTCAGTTATTTTGGGGAAAACAAAGAAGCCAATTAAAGAAGTCTTAAATTTAATACCTGGCAGCATTGTGGAATTGGAAAAATATGCTGAGGAACCTGTAGAGATTTTAGTTAATGGGACTTTAATTGCTCACGGAGAAGTTGTGGTTGTCAATGAATATTTTGGGGTAAGAATTACTTCCATTGATAGTCCTGTCCAGCGACTAAATAATTTACGAAAATAAAAGAGGCCAAAAGGCCTCTTTAGCATACAGTTATAATTTAGGGGTACCAGGGTTTATCAAACTCCGTTCAGCAAGTTCGATAGCCTTTGCAACCAGTCTTCCGCATTCTCTTGAGGGAACTCCTCCGAAACCTTCCGTGGCAACGATTTGTTCAACACCAAGTTCCTTTGCTAATTCCCATTTAAGGGCATCGGACATAATTTTGGCCATAGCCAAAGCCTCCTTATTTAACTGTACGCAAGTCTAGTATGAGCAGAAATTCGCTTTTTTATGGTGTTATAAAATTCCATTGTATTTTGGCATTTAACATATTATGTTGTAATTTTATTATGTTGTAATTTTACGATAAGAAATTTATAAAGGAGTTTAATTATGTTAGTAGACTTACATACTCATCCTTTAGCACATGGTACGGGCAGTTATGATTTAGAATACTTACTGCCCTTTTTGGAGCAAGCTCAAAAGCAAAAGATAAGCGTATTTGGTTTTTCCGATCATGATTTATTCTTGGAAGATGTTGATTTCTCCATTAAGGACAAGCTGAATTCTTTCTTTCCAAGTTTAGAAGTTCGCTTAGGACTAGAAGTTAACTATGATCCTGTCAGAGAACCGGATTTAAAAGTTTTATTAAAGCAGTTTCCTTTTGATTATTTAATAGGTTCAGTTCATGATTTAGACGGTTGGATGTTTGACCATCCAGACTATATGGATCGCTATGAAAAGCTGGACATAGACGAATTTTACAGTATGTACTTCTCCATGGTAGAAAAAGTTGTCCTTTCAGATTTGTACCCAATTATTGGTCATTTAGATTTAGCCAAAGTTTTTGCTTTTCGGCCTACCAAAAATATTTTTTATTGGGTTGAACCTCTTTTACAATTAATCAAGAAACATGACAAAGTGGTAGAAATTAATAGTACAGGTTTGTTTAAGCCGGTAGGAGAAATTTACCCGGAACCTAAAATTATTGAAAGAATGTTTGCTTTGAATATCCCCATTACTATAGGTTCTGATGCCCATGAAGCAGAACATGTAGGAAGGGCAGGACAAGAGATTTATGAGCTGCTGAGAAAGATTGGCTACAATAAAATTGCCATTTTTACTGATTTTAAACGGGATATTGTAGCTTTATAGGGAAGTTTGTCTGAGGAAGGAATTTAACTTTTAGGGTAGAATATCTATACGAAATAGTGATTTAGATAACCGTTTTCACTCGGTTCAAATGAGTGTTCAAAAGATTTTAATAGACTAGATCCAGAACTGGATGGAGATGGGAAACAACAAATCTTTTTTAAATTAATTAAAAAAAACTGTCGCCGCCTTGCCACATAATAAGGTACAGAAAGGATATTATAATATATAAACATGTAGACATGGTGGGGATAGAATGAGTAATGTTACAGAAATAGTCTGTTGTCAGCAATGCGGCAAACCGTGTCGTAAGCAAAAACTGCTGGAAATCAACGAATTTTGGGGTAAAAAGTCGCTTTGTAAAACATGCTACCAACGTTATCAAAGATCCCGATGGGGATATTGGTAAACGCTTCTGTATAGAAGCGTTTTTTACTTAGTTAGGGAAGTTGCAGCAAGGAGGAACTAGTTTGCAAACCATGACAATAGAATTGCCCACCCAAAAAAATCTTTATGAATTGTATGTTCAAGATTTCGCTCAAGTTAAACATTTATTTGAATATGACCCAAGTAAATTTCCGGTTCAAGAAAGAATGGATTATCTTGCGGGTAATTGGGCTGGGGATAGAAGTGCCTTGGCAGAAGTTTTATATAAAGAGAACCAAAGACTGGGAGCAGGTAGTCTTACCTTAGAAAATATTTCAGCCCTAGCCAAAGAAAAAACAGTTGCTGTGGTAACGGGTCAGCAAACGGGCCTTTTTACAGGACCTTTATTAACCGTATATAAGGCTTTAACAGCTATTTACTTGGCGCAAGAATTAAAAGGAAAATATCAGATTAAAGCTGTTCCTGTTTTTTGGACAGCTGCAGAAGATCACGATTATGCAGAGATAAACCATATTCACTATTTGAATGCTCAAGAAAAAATAGCTCAAATCAAACTTTCATTTAAGCCAACAGGGACACCATCAGTTGGTTCAATTCCTGCAGGGGATTTTTGCCGGGAAGCCATAGCACAATTAGCAGCAAATACTTCTTTTGGGAATTTCAAAGAAGAGTTTATTTCTCTGCTCCAAGAAAAACTTCAGGAAAGTGCAACCATTGCCGATTGGTTCGGTAAAATAATGCTTTCTTTGCTAGCTGAATATGGTTTAATCTACTTTAATCCTATGCAGCCGGAATTGCGTGCTTTGGCGAAGCCTTTCTGGAAAGCTGCCTTAGCTAACCAAGAACAAATTCAACTGTCCCTGGAAGAGTCGGAGCATGCTGTGGGACAACTTGGCTTTAAACCGGCAGTTCAAAAATCTCCTTTTCATACTCATTTATTTACTTATGACCAAGGAAACCGTCTGCCCTTATTAAAAGAAAAAGGGCAATTTAAGGCAGAAAATAAATTTTGGACAAGTAAGGATTTAGAACAGATGATGGAAAGCAGGCCTGATGCCTTCAGCCCGGATGTATTGTTAAGGCCCATCTTGCAAGATTATTTGTTGCCTACGCTGATTTATGTAGCCGGCCCCGGCGAAATTAATTACTGGGCTCAGATAAAAGGTGCTTTTAAAATAATGGGTGCCCAAATGCCTATACTTTACCCGCGAGCCAGCTTTACAATCATTGAGCCGGAAGTTGCAGCCAAGTTAGATAAATATCACGTGACTGATTTGCAGGATCTGTGGTCTGATTTTAGAGAGACGAAAGAAAAAAACTTAGCAGCTAGGGATAACCTAAAGATTAAAGAGCATTTTCAACTTTTGAAAAAGGAACTAGCCCACGATTTAGGAACTGCAACTGCTCCTTATCTTGAAAAATATGAGGATTTAGCTGAATTACAAGCCAAAAATCTACATAGAATAATGGGAGAAATTGATTACCTGGAGAGTAAGGTGTGGCAGCGGCATAGCCAGGAGAATAGGGATTTAGATCAAAATTTCCTTTGGCTGCAGAAAAACCTTTACCCAAATAGACATGTCCAGGAAAATATCTTTAATATTCTCCCTTATCTCTTTAAATGGGGTCCCGAGCTAATTAAGAATTTACTTGTTGAGCATAACCCAATTGGGGATTTTAGCCACAAATTTATTTTTTTAGGGAGTTGAGATAAATGTTGGAGAAATTGGAGAAAGCTGATCTTATTGCTTTTGGGGCCCATCCTGACGATGTTGAAATAGGCTGCGGTGGTTTAATAGCCTTAACAGCAAAAAAGCGCAGTGTAGGAATAGTTGATTTAACGAAAGGTGAAATGGCCAGTACCGGAACAGTAGAGGAAAGGGCTAAGGAAGCTTCCGAAGCTGCCCGCATTCTTAATGTAAAATGGAGGGTAAATTTAGGGATTCCTGATCGGGGAGTTTCCATAAATGAACAAAATATAGCTGAGATAGTAAAGGTTATCCGCCAGTCTAAACCCCGGATAGTGCTGGTACCTTTTCCCGAAGATAGGCATCCCGATCATGTGAATTGCAGCAAACTTGTTGCCCAGGCTGTTTTTAGTGCCGGGTTGTGGAAAGTTATGCCTGATTTAGAGCCCCATCGCACTAAACATATCTTTCATTATTTTTTAAACAACTTTTTTGCTGAACCCAGCTTTGTTGTGGATATTTCCGCTGCTTTTCAGCAGAAAGTTGCAGCTGTCCAAGCACACCATTCACAGTTCGATCCTGATCGCCTACGGCCCACCAGCCTAAATACAGGCGGTTTTACAGAAACTTTAGAAGCTAGAAATAGGTTTTTTGGCTCCTTAATTAAAGCTACATATGGGGAACCTTACTATAGTAAGGAAATGCTTTCTATAGGAGATCTTTTTGCTTTATAAATAACTGATTTGCTAGATTGTTGACAGGGCTGCCGGTGTATAATAATATAATTTTAACAATTATTTAAATAAAGGAGATTTATACTAATGCTAAGTGCCATACGTAGATATAAAAGAATGGCCAAAATTCCATTAATTATTTTAGTTGTTGTACTTTCTTTTGGCTTAGTAGGTTCCTATATTTTTGTTCAACCCCTTCCCAAAGTAAACCAAGAAACTCAAACACAAGATAACACAGCCGTAAATACGGAAGAAGCTATTAAAAATCTGCAAGCAAATATTAACGAATATGAAAAGCAATACAAAGCTAATCCCAAAAATTCTGATACTATTATTGCTTTAGGTAATAGTCAGTACAATTTAGCCAGCTACTATTTTACTTTAGAAAAATATCAGGATGGGGAGAAGTTTTTTAAGGATGCAGTGGCCACTTATCAAAAAGCTATAAAGATGCAGCCGAAAAACGTTAATGTCATGGTAGACTTAGCTACAGCTGCCTTGTATAGCAAGCAATATGCCATAGCAGAAAAATATTATCAAAAAGCCATTGCCCTAGATCCTAAGTTTTTAAAGGCCCGGATGAATTATGGCATTTACTTGAAAATTGTACGCAATGATGTTAAAGGGGCTAAGGAGCAGTGGCAGGCCGCCTTAAAGACTAACCCCAATGCTGAAGTGGCAAATGTCTTTAAAGAGTTAATTAATAATGCAGAACAAGATAATAAAAAATAGGAGGTATTCTTATGGCTTTATGGAAATGCAGCAGTTGCGGTTATGAAAAGGAAGGAAGATGTAAGCCTAAAAAATGTCCAGAATGCCAAGCAAAAGATAGCTTTGAAAAAAAAGAAGAAAAGTAAGGGCCTAAAGGCCCTTTTTTGTTAATTAGCGGCAAGAAGGTGGAAAAATGCACATGAATTTAGATAAGTATGCTGTTTGCATCGATTTGGGAGGAACTGCTATAAAAGGTGCTTTAGTTGACGGCCGGGGCAAAATTTATTTTAGGCAGCAGCTGCCAACCCAAAAGGAAAAGGGTCTAGAACATGTGGCAAAACAGTTGCTTCTATTAGTTGAAAAGTTGGAGACTTCTGTTACTGCTAAAAAAAATGGAATTTTAGGCATTGGGATAGGTATTCCCGGTTGGGTAAGAAGTCGAGAAGGATACGTAGAGCTAGCTCCTAATTTGGGCTGGAAAAACATTAACCTTCGTACCTTCTTTGAGGATAAAATAACTCTACCTATTTACTTTGAAAATGATGCCAACCTTGCTGCCTTAGGAGAGGCCTGGGCAGGAGCTGGCTCTGGTTTTAGTGATTTTCTTTTTATGACTATTGGTACAGGTGTGGGATCTGGTTTAATTGTACAGAAAAAACTATACACAGGTTATTCCGGATTTGGTTCTGAAATAGGGCATCTGCAGATGGTACCAAAAGGAGTGAAATGCGGCTGTGGAAACTATGGCTGCTTAGAGACAGTTGCTTCAGCTACAGCTCTTGTTAGGAGAGCTAAAGAGGAAATAGCTAAGGGAGCAAAAACTGCTTTGGCAAAATTTCCTGAGTTAGAAGCAAAAGATATTTTCACTTGTGCACTGCAAAATGATTTAATTGCCCAAAAGTTAGTTGCAGAAGTTGCAGATTACCTGTCAGCTGCCATAATGAATGTTGCTTTGCTGTTAGATATACCCTTGATAGTCTTAGGCGGAGGTGTTTCAGCAGCCGGCGATATTTTGTTGCAGCCTGTAAGGAAAATGCTAGAGGAAAAAATGCACATGCTTCCGCAAAAAATACCACAAGTGATGATAGCCAAGCTGGGCAACGATGCGGGCCTCTTAGGAGCGGCTCGCCTGGTTTTTAATCCTGAAAGGGAGATGGAGAGATGAATGATGGTAAATTTTCCTGGCTGGAACCCCAACTGGAAAGTATTTTCCCAAAACTAATTGCCTGGCGCAGGCAGATACACCAGTTTCCTGAATTAGGTTTTGCCGAAGTGGAAACCAGCCGATTTGTGAGTAGTATTTTGCAGCAAATAGGTGCTGAAGTTCAAACAGGCATTGCTAAAACCGGGGTGTTAGGGTTAGTTAAAGGCAAAGAACCAGGGCCGACTATTGCTATTAGGGCAGATATGGATGCTTTGCCAATTCAAGAGGAAACTGGGGTCAGCTATGCTTCCCAAAATCCAGGCGTTATGCATGCCTGCGGCCATGATGCACATACAGCTATTGCTTTAGGGACAGCTGCTATCATGGCTATGAATGCTAATCTTTGGAAAGGAACAGTCAAATTGATTTTTCAGCCTGGGGAAGAATGTCCTCCAGGTGGTGCCAGGGAAATGATTCAAGGGGGAGTATTAAAAAATCCTGGGGTTAAAGCTATTTTGGGACTACATGTTTTTCCCGGTCTCCCTGCAGGCAGTGTAGGTTTAAAAGCAGGAGCAATTATGGCTGCTGACGATAATTTTAAGTTAATTATCAAGGGAACCAGCGGACATGGGGCTATACCTCACAAAGCTGTAGACGCAGTAGTTATAGCGGCCCAAGTAGTACTAGCACTACAAACCATTGCCAGCAGAAGGGTGGATCCGTTAGAAGCTATAGTTGTTTCCATTGGCACAATTCAGGGGGGAATCAGACGTAATGTGATAGCTGAGGAAGTTGAATTGGTGGGTACTGTCAGAACCTTAAACCCGGAAATTAGAAAAACTATTCCTGACATGTTTCACCAAATTGTTGGCGGTATAACTTCTGCTGCCGGTGCAGATTATAGCTTAGAATATGTTAGGGGCTACCCGGCAACCATTAATAGCCAATTTTTAGTAAATTTACTGCAGCCTTTTCTCGAAAGAGAGTTAGGTAAAGAAAAAACTGTACTACTAGCTAAACCCTCCATGGGTGGGGAAGATTTTGCTTACTATGCAGAGGAAGTTCCCGGATTATTTTTAATGTTAGGGGCAGGGAAAGAACAAAGTCCAAATTACCCGTGGCATCACCCTAGATTTAATATAGATGAAAGCTGCCTTCAGCAAGGAGTAAGAATAATGGTTATCATGTCTATGGAGCTATTACAGCATTTTACTTGTGCCTAGGGCCGGCCTAATTAAAATTAGGCCGGCCCTAGGCATTTTTTATAGCTTTATTTACTTTAATTTCCAGTAAATTTTGCAGGAATTTTTTAATGTATAACGAATATTTAGGGAGTGAGTGGTGAGAAGTGGAGTAAAGTGGGGTAAATGTCATGTTCATGGGGGAGTTTCAACACTCCATAGATGGGAAAGGACGTCTGATTATTCCCGCTAAGTTTCGGGAAGGATTAGGGGATTCTTTTGTTATGACTAAAGGACTTGATAATTGTGTCTTTATTTACCCTAGGGAAGAATGGAGTAAGCTTGAACAAAAATTAAGAAAACTGCCCTTTACCAAGTCAGATGTCAGGGCATTTGTGCGTTTTTTATTTTCCGGTGCTACTGAGTGTGAATTGGACAAGCAGGGCAGGGTATTATTGCCGCAAGTACTGCGTGACCATGCTCGCTTAGAAAAAGATGTGGTAGTCATCGGAGTTTCTACCCGGGTTGAAGTTTGGAGTAAAGAAGTTTGGGAAAAATACAATTTAGCTGCGCAGAATGATTATGAAAAAATTGCGGAAACAATCATTGATCTAGATTTTGATCTTTAACCTGGGAAGGTGTTAAATCAATGGAATATCATATTCCTGTATTGTTCAATGAAACTATGGATTTGTTAAATATTCGTCCCGGTGGAGTTTACGTAGATTGCACTTTGGGCGGAGGCGGACATAGTTCAGGAATTCTAACAAGATTAAGAGGACAGGGTCTCCTAATTGGATTGGATCAGGATGAGGAAGCCCTAAAAGAAGCCGGCCAAAAATTAGCAGGCTATGAAAATTTTAAAGCTGTACGAACTAATTTTAGCCGACTGGATTTAGTCTTAAAAGAGTTAGGGATAGATTTTATTGATGGTATTTTGTTTGACATAGGAGTTTCTTCTCATCAGCTGGATGCTGGGGAAAGGGGCTTTAGTTATATGCAGGATGCTCCTTTGGATATGCGGATGGATCAGGAAAATTTGCTTACGGCTCAGGAGTTAGTAAATAATCTGTCGGAACCCGAATTGAGCAAAATTCTATGGGAATATGGAGAAGAAAAGTGGGCGAAAAGAATTGCTAACTTTATTGTTGCTGAAAGGATAAAAAATCCCATTGAAACCACAAGCCAATTGGTGGATATAATTAAAGCGGCAATTCCAAGCAAAGCCAGAAGGGAAGGGCCTCATCCAGCCAAAAGAACTTTTCAGGCTTTACGAATTGCAGTTAATAGAGAACTGGATGTCTTAGCAAGAGCTTTGGAACAATCTGTACCTTTATTAAAACCTGGAGGCAGAATTGCAGTTATAACTTTCCATTCATTGGAAGATCGGATTGTTAAAGAAAAATTTCGTAGCTTGTCTACTGGATGTACATGCCCCCCGGATTTTCCAGTCTGCATGTGTCACCAAAAGCCGCTGCTGCGCTTAATTACCAGGAAACCTATTACAGCTTCTGGCCAGGAATTAGAAGAAAATCCTCGGGCCCGAAGTGCAAAGCTCAGAGTTGCAGAAAGAATTAATGGATAATTTTAGTGCTTTTGTTCTAAGTTTTAAGGAGGTTGAATAGTTTGTTAGTAGTTCCGGAAAAGAACCATTATGATTATAAACCTATTGTTAATGTGCCAAAAGCGCGAAAATCCAAAAGAATTCCTGCTGCAGCGAAAGTTTTGATTATAGTTTTAGTTCTTGCTTCGTTTGTTGTTGGTTTGTTCTTGGCTTCTCGTGTGGCGCTTTTTACGCAGAAAGGCCATCAAATTATCAAATTAAAAAAGGAAATAAAGTCTTTGCAAACTGCTAACGAAAGGCTAAAATTAGAAATAGACCAAATTGGCTCCTTAGAACATGTGGAAAAAGTTGCAGTTAATAAGTTAGGAATGATCGAACCGGAATTTGGAGACGTAGAAATATTGCCTACAGATGGTAATTTACACATTACGGAAGAAGCAGGAGAACCAAAAAAGTCTAATCAGCAGAAAAAAGCTCCACAAAATAACATTGCTAAAATTTATTCCAAAATCTCTTCAATTTTTACTAGATCAGTGGAAGCTTCAGAGCTATAGCTTTTTAGTTTTAGCAGCCGAGGAAAGACATCCAGCAATAGCTTAGGGGGAAAACAATGAATACGAATGTGATAATCAGAAAAAGAATAGCTAGGCTGTTTTTACTACTGGCCGGTATTCTTTTTTTCCTTATTTTACGTATTGGTTGGCTGCAATTTGTGCGAGGAGAAGAATTAAGTAAAAAAGCACTAGACAATAGGCTGAGGGATGTACCTGTTGAGGCCAAAAGGGGTATCATCTACGATACTAAGGGTAAGGAACTGGCAGTTAGCATTAGCACAGATTCTGTTGGTGCCTTTCCAACAGAAATCAAAAGTGCGGAAAAAAAGCAGCCGGGAATTACGAAAGAAATTGCGCAAAAACTTGCTGGAGTCCTAGGAATTCCTGAGGAGAAAGTTTATAGGGCAATAACTAAACAAACTTCTTTTATTTGGATTAAGCGCAAGATTGGCTTTTCTGCAGGTCCGAAAATTAAGAAAATGGATTTGCCGGGCATAGAAGTGTATGAGGAAAGCCAGCGTTATTATCCTAATGGAAATCTTGCAGCCCATATTCTTGGCTTTGCGGGAATAGACAATCAGGGGCTTGAAGGTTTGGAAGTTACATATGATCAGGAGCTAAGAGGAGTTCCTGGAAAAATAGTTGTTGAGTTTGATGCAGCAGGAAGAACTATTCCCGAAGCAGTGCATAAATATATTAACCCTGTTGATGGACATAATTTAGTTTTAACAATCGATGAAACTATCCAATATATTGTAGAACGGGAATTAGATAAGGTAATGGCTGAGAAACAGGCCAAAAGTGCCACCATTGTTATAATGGACCCCAAAACAGGCAGTATACTGGCGCTGGGCAGCAGACCTACTTACAACCCCAATAATTACAAAGATTACCCTGTGGAAAATTGGAGAGATATAGCAATTTCCAACTCTTATGAACCTGGATCCACTTTTAAAATTATAACAGCTGCTTCCGCTTTAGAAGAAGGGGTTGTTCATGAAAACGATAGTTTTTACTGTCGGGGTTATGCAACAGTTGGCAAAGAGACTATAAAGTGCTGGAGATGGTATCGACCTCATGGCAGCGAAAGTTTTGTGGAAGGAGTAGAAAACTCCTGCAACCCTGTTTTTGTTGAATTAGGCTTAAGAATGGAAGAAAAATCTAAAGGCCTTCTCTATGATTATCTAAAGGCTTTTGGATTTGGTAAGAAAACAAATATTGAGCTTCGGGGAGAAGCAAAAGGGATTATGATCCCTCCTAGCCGTTTGAAGTCCATTGACGTTGCTACTATTTCCATGGGTCAATCTATTTCCGTAACTCCATTGCAGCTAGTTAGAGCTGTATCAGCAGTAGCTAACGGTGGTAAATTAATGAAACCTCGTCTGGTCAAAGAAATAAGAGGTAAGGATGGAAATTTAATAAAAACCGTTGAGCCTCAGGTTGAGAAACAAGTAGTGTCTGAACAAACTGCGAAAAAATTGACAGGCATTTTAGAAGGCGTTGTTAGTAAAGGTACAGGACGTAATGCTTATATTCCCGGTTACCGGGTAGGGGGAAAAACAGGTACTGCTCAAAAGCCTGGCCCTGGCGGTTACATGCAAGGAAAATTTGTAGCTTCTTTTATTGGAATTGCCCCTGTTAACGACCCGCGTTTAGTTTGTTTGGTAGTTGTTGATGAGCCTAAAGGAGTGTATTATGGAGGACAGGTAGCTGCTCCGGTTTTTAAAAGAGTTGTAGAAGATAGCTTGCGTTATTTAAACGTTGCTCCTCAGTACGATGCTAGTCAAGAGCAAGAAGAAAACGAAACTGAGAACCAAAAACTAGTACGAGTACCGGAACTTAAGGGTATGTCTACAGCTCAAGCTGAAAAAGCATTAAAAACCTTAGGATTTACCCCAGTAGTACAGGGTAACGGTTCGTATGTAGGCAAACAAGTTCCCCAAGGAAATGCGAAAGTTAAAGTTGGCACCAAGGTTCTTTTATATACGTCTCAACAACAGACTGAAAATGGCAAGATCACAGTTCCCGATTTAACGGGATTGCGAATTGTTGAAACTGCCCAGCTCCTTGAAGCATTGGGCCTGGAAATGGTGCCTGAAGGCAGCGGTGAAGCAGTATTACAAGAGCCGAAACCTTCAACTCTGGTAACAAAAGGTACGAAAATAAAAGTTAAATTTCAAGAAACACCTGCAGCTGATGAGACAATAAGTCCTTAAAATAATGACACCCAGTGTTAGAGCGACTATGTCCTCCTGACCTGGGTGTTTTGGTGAAAGGATACATAATTACAGTTGGGAAATAATACTGGAAATAGGTTTACCTATCCAGGTTTACTACAATTGAGGTGACATATTTTGCGACATTTTAAAGATTTGTTACAGGCATTGCCGGAAGCGGTAGTTCGAGGAAATTCAGATTTAATTGTATCCGGTATCTACTACGATTCTAGATTGGTTCAGCGGGACGGAGCTTTTGTCTGTATTAATGGTTTTAATACTGATGGGCATAAATATATTGCCAACGCAGTACAAAAGGGAGCAGTTGTGATTGTAGCTGAAAAAGAAGTTACCGTACCAGAGGGAATTACTTTAGTAATAACTCCTAACACTAGGCAGGCTCTTGCCAAGTTAGCTTGTGCCTTTTACCATGATCCATCCACACATTTAAACTTAATTGGTGTTACAGGTACCAATGGCAAAACATCAATTACCTATTTAGTAAGGGCAATACTAAGACAAAATGGGTATAAGGTTGGTTTATTGGGAACCATTGCTAACTTAGTTGAAGACCAAGTGCTGCCAAGTATCCATACAACACCGGAAGCTTCTGATTTACAGCAGCTTTTTTCCCAAATGGAAGCTGAAAAAGTTAATTATGCTGTTATGGAAGTATCATCCCATGCTTTAGAATTGGGACGTGTTGCTGGCAGCGAATTTGACATAGCTGTTTTCACAAACCTTACCCAGGATCACTTGGATTTTCATTTAAGTTTTGAGAACTATTTTCAGGCTAAATCTAAACTATTTGCAAGTTTAAAACCTGGTGCCAAACAAAGGCCTAAATACGCTGTTTTAAATTATGATGACCCTCATTATAAAGCTTTAGAGGAAATTACTAGAGTACCTGTTGTTTCCTATGGACTTTCTGCAGGAGCTATGTACCGGGCAAAAGATATTCAAGTCAGGTTAACAGGAGTTTCCTATACCCTTGAGGGTCCCTTTGGGTCTCTAGACCTTAATTTAAAAATGACTGGTTGGTTTAGCGTTTATAATTCCTTGGCAGCTTGTACTGTTGGTTTGGAAGAAGGTATTTCTCCTGAAGTAGTAAAAACTGCTGTGGAACAGATGACAGGCGTTCCGGGTAGATTTGAACTGGTAGACTGCGGCCAGGATTTTGCCGTGGTGGTGGACTATGCTCATACTCCCGATGGTCTGGAAAATGTTTTGAAGACGGCAAAACAAGTTACTCAAGGCAGGGTAATAACAGTCTTTGGCTGCGGAGGAGATCGGGACCGTTCTAAAAGACCTTTAATGGGAGAAAAAGCAGCAGAGTTAAGTGATTTTTGTTTTGTTACTTCCGACAATCCAAGGACAGAAAATCCGGAGGCAATTATTGCTGATATTGTGCCGGGCTTACAGAAGATAAGTAAGGGAGTTTACGCAGTGGTTGCAGATAGGAAAGCAGCTATAGCTGCTGCTTTACAGGAAGCAAAAAGAGGTGATATTGTAGTTATTGCAGGCAAAGGCCATGAAAAATACCAAATTATAGGGAAAGATATTTTCCCTTTTGACGATGTACAGATTGCAAAAGAATGCTTAAATTCTAGCAGGTAAAGTTGGTGAATTTGTTGTTTGGCAAATTAGAAGAAATTGCACAATGGATAGATGGCCGTTTATACGGCGGCGATATTAAGCAAGAAATAAGTAATATTTCAACAGATACACGAACCCTTGAGCCAGGGGCAATTTATTTTGCTTTACAGGGGGAATCCTTTGATGGACATGATTTTGTTCAACAAGCTTGGACAAAAGGGGCTGTAGCAGTAGTTGTATCGAAGCAAGAACTAGCCGGTTTAGCAAATCAAAAGAGATGCGTGATAATTGTAAAAGATACTTTACAAGCCTTACAAAGTTTAGCCAGAAACCATCGGTTAAAATATAATATACCTGTAGTCGCCATTACTGGTTCCAATGGCAAAACAACAACAAAAGATTTGTTGGCTAGTGTCCTAAAGGTTAAATTACGTGTTTTAAAAACAGAAGGCAACTTCAATAATGAAATAGGGCTGCCTAAAACCCTATTGCAGCTCAACGAAGAGCATCAAGCTGCAGTATTGGAAATGGGCATGAGGGGCTTAGGACAAATTGCTTCCTTATGTGAGATTGCTTTGCCCAAGGCTGCTATTATAACCAACATTGGTGTTACTCACATGGAGCTTTTAGGATCTGTTGAAAATATTGCCAAAGCAAAAGGTGAAATTTTGGATTTTATTGAGCCGCAAGGTTTTTGTTTTCTCAATGCAGAGGATCAATGGTCTCAAAGCCTCAAAAGCCGCTGCCGGGGTCGAGTTTACTTTTATGGATTTACGGAAAAAGCTGATGTCCGAGGAGTAAATATAAAAAATACAGCTGCTGGAACTGAATTTACTTTACAAATAGAACAGCAGGAGACTGAAGTTAAACTGCCTTTACCTGGTGAACATAATGTTTTAAATGCTTTAGCTGCGGCAGGTGTGGGATGGCAGTTGGGATTAACCCTAGAGGAAATTGCTGCTGGCTTAGCTAAGGTTCAGCTTAGTGCCATGCGTCTTTCCTTCGAACCAGGTTTGAGGGGTAGTATGATTATTAATGATACTTATAATGCTAACCCTGATTCTATGAAAGCATCGCTAAATATTTTAGCTGAAAAAAGCCAAAAAAATATTGCTGTTCTAGGAGAAATGAGAGAACTAGGCTGTATAGCTGAGGAAGGTCACGCTGCAGTTGGCCGACATGTGGCTGGTTTAAAGATAGATTACCTTTTGACTGTTGGCTCTCTCGGTAAATATATTGCTCAAGGAGCTTTGATGGCAGGCATGGCTGAAGAAAGAATTAAGATTTGCCAGGATACGGCTGAAGCAAAAAAATGTTTAGCTGATCTTCTAGCACCTGGCTACATGGCCCTAGTTAAAGGGTCCAGGGCATTAAAAATGGAGGAAATTGTTGAGTATGTCATTAATTGCGACGAGGTAGGTAAGAATGGGCTATAATTTTTGGTTTTTTGGGTTTGCTGCACTTATTTGTTTATTAATAGGGCCATTATTAATACCATTTCTTCGTTATTTGAAATTTGGTCAAATGGTGCGGGATGATGGTCCTCAGCGCCATCTTAAAAAAGCTGGTACTCCCACAATGGGGGGGATTATGTTTATTTTGGCAGTAACAATCTGCATGCTGATCTTTGCTGAGCAAAGTAAAGAAACATATTTGCTAATAATTGTCTTTTTGGGCTACGGCCTTATTGGTTTTGCTGATGATTTTTTAAAAGTTTTTTTACGAAGACCTTTGGGCTTAAAAGCTAGATATAAATTAGTCGGTCAAGTTCTATTAGGCTTGTTTTTGGGCTTTGCAGCCGTTTGTTTGTTAAATAGGGGTACGGCAATTGGACTGCCAGGAACGGACTTAAGTTGGGATTTAGGTTTATTTTATCCTTTGTTCGTAATTTTAGTTTTAGTTGCTTCTACCAATGCTGTTAATTTAACGGATGGACTGGATGGGCTTGCTTCCGGGTTGACAATGTTCAGTGCGTTAACCTTAGGAATAATTGCCTACGAACAAAAACAGCCCGAATTGGTGATTTTTGCTTTTGCTTTGGCTGGTGGTTGTTTGGGATTTTTATTTTTTAATAAATATCCGGCAAAAGTATTTATGGGTGATACTGGTTCCCTGGCTTTAGGGGCAGCAGTAGGGACCTTGGCTGTTCTAACCAAAACAGAGCTCCTTTTACCCTTAATTGGGGGTGTATTTGTACTCGAAACTTTGTCTGTTATAATTCAGGTAATATCTTTTAAATTAACGGGTAAAAGAGTATTTCGCATGAGTCCTCTTCACCACCACTTTGAACTTGTAGGCTGGAAAGAAACAAAAGTAGTCACGGTCTTTTGGATTGTTGGCTTAGTTATGGCTTCACTTGGAACATTAGTATACTTTATATAATGTTGAAATTTAATTAAAGAAGGTAGAAAAGTATGGATTTCAAAGATAAAAACATTCTCATTATTGGCATGGCTAGAAGTGGTTTGGCAGCTGCTAAAGCATTAGCCTGCATTGGAGCGAAAGTTACTATCGCCGACCAAAAGTCAGACCTAGAACTGATGGAGGCGGTAGCTTCTCTGAAAAGCTGGCCGGTGCATGTTCACACGGGAGGGTATCCAGAGATAAAACATGGCTTGTTTGACCTTGTTGTTACCAGCCCTGGGGTGCCGGCTCAGTCTGCTCCTCTGCAGACAGCAGTTAGCGAGCAAATACCCGTCTGGAGTGAAATAGAACTAGCCGCTCACCTGAATAATGGGGCTATTATTGCAATTACTGGTACTAATGGAAAAACAACTACAACTGAATTAATCGGCCAAATCTTTAAGGATGCGGGAGCTAAAGTTATTGTAGCAGGAAATATCGGGGTGCCTTTAATGCAGGAGGTGCAAAAAACAACTCCTGAGCACGTTGTAGTGACAGAGGTTTCCAGTTTTCAGCTGGAATGGGTTAAGGACTTTCATCCTAAAGTTGCAGTAATTACAAATATAACTCCTGACCATTTGGATCGTCATGGTACCATGGACAACTATGCTGAAGTAAAATCCCGGATCTTTCAGTGCCAAACGAAAGAAGATTTTACAATTTTAAATTACGAAGATCCAATTCTACGGCAATTAGCTGAAAAGTGTCTCGGCCGAGTATTATTTTTTAGTCGGACGCATAATCTAGAAGAAGGAATAATTGTTAAAAATGGGCAAATTGTGCTGAGAGTAGATGGCCAAGAGCTGCCTATTTGCAGTGCTACAGATTTAAAAATATTTGGAGCACACAATTTGGAAAATGCTTTGGCAGCTGTAGGAGCAGGTTGGGCTATGGGGGTGAGGCCTCAGGACTTAAAATACACCTTAACTACCTTCCCAGGGGTTGTACATCGTTTGGAATTAGTTACGGAAATCAATGGGGTAACTTATATTAATGACTCTAAAGGAACTAATCCGGATGCTTCAATTAAAGCTTTAGAAGCTTTTGATAAGCCTTTAGTACTAATTGCTGGTGGTAGTTCCAAGAAAAGTGATTTTAGTGATTTCGCCCAAAAAGTAAAAGAAAAGGTAAAACATTTGGTAGTGTTAGGTGAGACAGCTGACGATATTGTGAGTGCTGTAGAAAAAACTGGTTTCAAAGAAATCCATCGCGTTACAACTTTCCCCGAGGCAGTTGCAAGGGCTAGAGAATTAGCCCAACCAGGTGAAATTGTTCTCTTGTCTCCTGCCTGCGCTAGCTTTGATATGTTTAATAGCTATGAGCATCGCGGAGATACCTTTAAGTCTTTAGTATTAGAAGCTAAGGGCCAGACTGCTTAATAAAGGGAGTAATTGTTAAAGGAAGTGGGATAAGGTGCGGGCCAAAAAAAAGTTAGAACCCGATTTTGTAATTATCTTAGCTGTTATGCTGCTGATAGCTATTGGGATTATCATGGTCTTTAGTTCCAGTTCCTATACCTCCAAAGATATTCTCGGAGATTCTTTTTATTTTCTAAAAAAACAATTTGTTTGGGCAGTTTTAGGGACTTTTTTTATGGTTGTAACTATGAAAATAGATTATTTCCGCTTAAAAAGAATTACTAATCCAATTTTTATTTTCTGTGTAATTATGTTATTTCTAGTTTTAGTCATGGGTGACTCCAGTAAAGGAGCGACTCGCTGGTTAGGAATAGGGTCACTATCCTTCCAACCTTCAGAAACAATTAAATTGGGTATGATTTTATTCTTAAGCAAGTTTTTGAGTAGAAAGCAGAGCCAAATAACTTCATTTACCTATGGAGTAACGCCGGTACTTATTATCATTGGGGTTATCTGCGCTTTGATTATTGCTCAACCGGATTTGGGAACAGTTCTAGTTGTGGCAGGTACGGGGTATCTTTTATTGGCTGCTGCCGGGGCGAGAATAAGCCATTTGGTGGGACTTGGTCTAGTTGGTATTGCTTTAGTGGGAGTGGCTATTGCTTTAGCCCCTTACCGGATGGCAAGGTTTACAGCTTTTTTGGATCCCTGGGCAGATCCCATTGGAGATGGCTTTCAAACTATTCAATCTCTGTATGCCTTAGGTTCCGGAGGCTTATTTGGTGTTGGCATCGGTGAAAGCAGGCAGAAAATGTATTTTCTGCCGGAAAAACATACAGATTTTATTTTTGCCATTATCGGTGAAGAATTAGGTTTTATTGGTGCAACAGTTATTTTATTGTTGTTTATTGTTTTTATCTGGCGTGGCTTTAAGGTAGCAGTCACTGCGCCAGATAGTTTTGGCAGTTTATTGGCAATGGGTATTACATCCATGATTGCTTTGCAAGCTATTATTAATATTGGAGTAGTCACTGGAAGTCTGCCTGTAACGGGGATAACATTGCCTTTTATTAGCTACGGAGGGAGTTCTTTAATTTTTACAATGACGGCGGTAGGTATTTTGCTAAATATCTCCCGCTATAGTTCAAGTAAATGACGATGGGGAAAAATAAATGGGAAAAAAAATAAAAGTATTATTAACTGGTGGAGGAACAGGGGGGCATATTTATCCTGCCTTGGCTATAGCCCAAGGCATAAAAGCAAAGTACCCCCAAACTGAGTTTTTTTATATTGGCACCAAAAGAGGATTAGAGGCTGATATTGTTACAAAAGCAGGTATTAAATTTAAGGCAATTACTGCCGAAGGACTGACCAGAAAAATTTCCTGGCCGGCAGCCAGGACTGCTTTAAAAACATTTAGGGGATTTAGCGAAGCAGCAATGATAATCCGCAAATTTAAACCTCATGTAGTAGTAGGAACTGGGGGTTATGTTTGTGGACCAGTTATCATGGCCGCTCATTTTTTACATATACCAACAATTATTCATGAGCAAAATGCTTTCCCTGGTTTAACGAATAAGCTTCTAGCTAGGTTTGTGGACAGAATCTGTTACACATTTCCTGAATGTACTCGTTTCTTTAAAACAAAGGCTAGTCTTTATCACACTGGATTACCCATCAGAAGGGAAATTATTGAAACAAGCCGGGAACAAGGCGCTAAAAAACTGCAGATGGATCCGAACAAAATTAATATTTTGGTAGTAGGCGGAAGCCAAGGAGCACAAAAAATAAACGAAACTATCTTTAAGCTGTATCCCTTTTTTAAAGAAACACCAACTGTAAACTTGTTGCATTTAACGGGCAAAAAAGGCTATGAACAACTGCTGGGAGAAGCCAAACAGCAAGGAATAAAATTGGATGATTATGACAATATTACCATTAGACCCTATATCTATGATATGGAAAATGCTTTGGCTGCTGCTGATTTTGTTATTAGCCGATCAGGGGCCAGTTTCTTGGCAGAAGTGATGGCTAAGGGTTTGCCTTCTATTTTAATTCCATATCCTTATGCCTCTGAAAATCACCAGGAGCATAATGCACGTGCCTTGGAAAAAAAAGGGGCGGCTATAGTAATTTTAGAAAAAGAGTTAAACGAAAAAATTCTTCTGCAAAACATTTTAGATCTAATTGTTGGAAAAGAAAAAAGATCAGCAATGTCTAAAGCAAGTTTCTCACTAGGAAAACCAGATGCATTAGAAGAGATTACAACTTTAATTTTAGAATTAACAGGCAGCTAGTGAAAGCTGCCTGTTAAAATAAAGTAGTCTTAAGACAAGCTATGTAACACTTTATTTAGCATTGAATAAGATAGTGATACGGGAAGGAGAGGATTGTCTTGGAGAGGCAAATGGAATGGGCTCACTTTATTGGAATTGGCGGGTCAGGAATGAGCGGCTTGGCCAAGATATTACTTGAAATAGGAGTTAAAGTATCTGGTTCAGATCAAAAATTATCCAAGACGACTAAAGAATTAACTAATTTAGGAGCGCAGATTTACCAGGAACATAGTGGAGAGAACATCTTACCAGGTATAACAATGGTTATTAGATCCACTGCAATACCTCCTGATAACCCCGAACTAGTAAAAGCGCAGGAACTACATATTCCAATTATCCATAGAGGAGAGCTTTTGGCTAAATTAACGGAAAAGCAGAAAACTATTGCTGTGGCTGGAGCTCACGGTAAAACTACAACCACTTCTATGTTAGCGACTATTTTTTATAAACATGGCCTTGATCCTACTGTAGCGGTTGGTGGGAAAGTGCTGGATATTGGCAGCAATGCAAAGTATGGAAAAGGTGAGTACTTAGTAGCTGAAGCTGATGAAAGCGATGGATCTTTTTTGAAATTACATCCTTATGTAGCAGTTGTTACGAATATTGAAGATGACCATTTAGATCATTATGGCTCAGTGGAGAATATAATCAAGGCTTTCGAACAATTTATTTCTCTTGTTCCTCAGCAGGGCTTTTGTGTACTTTGCGCCGATGACTCTGAATTAGCCAGAATAGCTGGAAATGTACCTAATGCAATAACATATGGTTTAACAGGGAATCCTGATTATAAAGCTGAGGATATAGAATATGGCAATATTTCTCGAAGCAAAATTTATTACAAAAAAGAGTTTTTAGGTATTTTGGAACTCCTTATTCCTGGCCGCCATAATATAAGTAATGCATTAGGGGCAATTGCCGTTGGACATCAATTGGGAATAGAATTTTCAGCAATGGCACAGTACCTAAAAAGTTTTCACGGAGCCGGTCGCAGATTTGAAACTGTAGGAGAACATCAGGGAATACATATTGTGGATGATTATGCTCACCATCCTACAGAGGTTAAAGCGACACTGCAAGCTGCAAAACAGCTTAATCCCAAAAGGTTGTTAGCTGTTTTTCAGCCTCATAGGTACACAAGGACAAAACAGCTGTTTAAGGAATTTGGTACTTCTTTTGCTGAAGCTGATAAAGTTATTGTGACCAATATTTATGCAGCCAGTGAACAGCCAATAGTGGGAGTGTCAGCTCAATTAATTGTCAATGAAATGAAAAATCAGGGTAAAGATGTTTTGTTTTTGCCTACGAGGGAAGACGTTATAGATTACTTGAGCCAAAATGGTTCTCCAGGCGATTTAATCCTGACCATAGGAGCCGGTGATATTTGTACAGTCGGCCCCGAACTACTGGCAAAACTTAATGGCGCATAATTGACTTTTTGGAGGTTTAAGGATGGATTGGGAAAAGGCTGCTAGTTTGCTTAGACCAAGGTTGAAGGGTGAATGCAGGCTAAATGAGCCCTTAAAAAAGCATACTACCTGGAGAATTGGAGGTCCTGCTGACTTACTTATTTTTCCTAAATGTAAAGAGGATATCATAGCTGTATTACAATTCTCTAATGAGCAGCAGCTGCCTCTTTATATTCTGGGTAACGGCTCCAATGTTTTAGTTCTCGACAAAGGTGTACGAGGCATTGTTTTAAAAACTTGTGGTTTAAACAGCCTTAATGTTAATGGCGAAATAATTAAAGCAGGGGCAGGGGTTTTGTTGCCACATTTAGCTAAGGTTGCATTAGAGCATAGCTTAAGCGGTCTTGAATTCATTGCGGGTATTCCAGGTACTGTAGGCGGAGCAGTGACCATGAATGCAGGTGCATACGGAAGTACTATAGGTAATGTGCTTCAGTCTATCCAAGTTACGGATTTAACTGGGAAAGTTTTTACTTTAAACAGGGAAGAAGCTAATTTTACTTACCGTTCCAGTTCTATTAAAGATTTAGGTTATATTGTGCTGGAAGCTGAATTTATACTGAAACATGGCAACAAGGAGCAAATCAGCCATGTGATGCAGCTGAACATGGAAAGCAGAAAAAAGAAGCAGCCTTTAAACCTGCCAAACGCCGGCAGTACATTTGTAAACCCGCCTGGGTATGCTGCAGGGTATCTAATTGAACAAGTAGGTGCTAAGGGCTTAAAGAAAGGTGGTGCACAAGTTTCAGAGAAACACGCTAATTTTATAGTAAACTACGACCACGCCAGTGCCAAAGACGTGTTAGAACTAATAGCCCAAGTAAAAGACAGAGTTTATCAAAGGTACGGTATACATCTACAGACGGAAATAAAAGTATTGGGAGAGGGTTAGTTGACAGCTGGGGGTGAAAAGCTGTGGGTAAACTAATTGTCATGGGCGGTAATAGGCTAGTAGGTGAGATAGGCGTAAGTGGATCTAAAAATGCTGTTCTGCCAATTATGGCAGCTAGCCTCCTGACTAAGGGTACGTGCACATTATTTAATGTGCCGCTACTCAAAGATGTTTTAGTAATGCAAAAAGTGCTGGAACACCTGGGGGCAAAAGTAACATTTGAAAATAAAGTAATGATCATCGATTCCCGCCATGTCGAGTCTAAAGAAGTTGGGGAAAACCTTATGCGGCAGCTGAGGGCTTCCAACTTGGTAATGGGTTCTTTGTTAAGTAGGTTTAAAAAAATAAAAGTATCTTACCCTGGTGGATGTGCCATTGGTTCCCGCCCTATGGATTTACATATTAAAGGGTTTATGGCAATGGGAGCAAAGGTTACTGAAAAATATGGATTCATAGAAGCAGAGACAGAGCATTTACGCGGGGCAGATATTCAACTGGATTTTCCAAGTGTTGGCGCTACTGAAAACTTAATAATGGCGGCAAGTCTTGCTGAAGGAACAACTATTATTCGCAATGCAGCTAGGGAACCGGAAATTGTAGATCTGCAAAATTTCTTAAGCAATTTAGGGGTACGAATTAATGGAGCAGGTTTAGATATAATTAAGATTGAAGGAGTTAAGGAATTAGGTTCCATAGAACATACCATTATTCCAGATCGGATTGAGGCAGGAACCCATTTAATTGCAGCGGCTATAACAGGCGGGGATGTATTAGTTAAGGAAATTATTCCCGAACATCTGGAGTCTGTAATAGCTAAGCTGAAAGAAGTTGGCTTAAAAATAACCAAATATGACGAGGCTGTACGTATTACGGCTGTAAAAAGGCCGCAAGCAGTTGATTTTAAAACAATGCCTTATCCCGGTTTCCCAACGGATTTACAGCCCCAATTAATGGCCTTAATGACTATTGCTAATGGTACTTGTATTGCATCAGAAAGTATTTTTGATAACCGTTTCAAACACATCGATGAATTTAGGAGAATGGGTGCTGATATAAAACTTGAAGGTAAAGCAGCTATCATTAAAGGAGTACCTTCATTGACAGGGGCATTTGTCGAAGCTACAGACTTAAGGGCAGGAGCGGCTTTGATTCTAGCGGGCATGATTGCTGAGGATGCTACAGTTATCGAAAACGCAGAACATATTGACCGTGGCTACGAGAATATTGAAAATAAATATAATGCCTTGGGAGCAAAATTGTTCCGAGTTAATAATTCAAAAAATGGCAGCTGAAAAAGCTGCCTTAATTTTATGCATTAATTCATCTAATTAATTATATTTACCCGCAGATGTCTTGGACTGGCTGTAAGAGTTTGTTATAATTATAAAAACAATAAATGTAATTTTTAGTAAGTTGGAGGGATAAAGTTGACAGTTGTGCGGCGGACTAAAACCTTAGGCCGAGTTCAAAGGAAGTTGTTAAGGTTTTTATTTGTTTTGCTTCTTTTAACTTTAGCCTTATATTTTTTTGCCCAATCTAGCTTTTTTAATATTTCTCAAATCGAAACAAAAGGGTATAGTTATTTATCTTCTGCCGAAATTAAGCAACTGGCCAACATTCCATTGGGCATGAACATATTTAAAATGGATGCTCAAAAAATAGAAAAGAATTTATTACTCCATCCTATGGTAAAGAATGTTAAAGTAGCTAGAAAGCTGCCTGCCACAGTTGTTGTCTCAATTCAAGAACGCAGCCCTGCAATTATACTTTCTAGCGCCCAGGGTTTTTTTGTTTTAGATGGTTCAGGAGTTTTTCTAAAAAAAATAAATAAAATTTCCGACTTAAAATTGCCTGTAGTAACGGGAATAAATTTACCAAATCAATATGGACCAGGTCAGACCATAGTTAATGAGAAACTTGCCAAAGCTTTAAGCTTTATTTCCAAAGTGCCGGTGGAGCAAAGAAAAACAATTACAGAACTAGACATAAATGATGATGAGCACTTGGTTATTTACATAGATAATGGATTAGAAATTCGCATGGGCGACGAAACAAGAATACCTGAAAAAATGCAAATTGTAAGTAAAATAACTAAAAGCAGTACGTTGTTAGCTAGAAAAATTGATTATATAGATTTAACTGCTGTTTCTACCCCCATTATCAAATATAGTAGATAAACATGCTAAATATTCTAAATGAAGGTGATAAAAATGTGGCTTCCTATTTTAGGCTTAGTAATTGGAGTAATAGTAGGCGTAATGTTTCCCTACCAAATACCAGTTGCTTATGCAAAATACATGTCTGTAGCTGCCTTGGCTGCTTTAGATTCTGTCTTTGGCGGCCTTAGGTCAGGTATGGAAAATAAGTTTGATAGTATGATTTTTTTGACAGGTTTTTTTAGTAATACACTTTTGGCTGGAGTCTTAGCTTATATTGGAGATCAGTTAGGTGTAGAGCTGTATATGGCTGCTGTTTTTGCCTTTGGAGTTAGACTATTTCAGAATTTAGCCATTATTAGAAGATTTTTATTAAAAAAATAGTTAAAAAACTAATTGCAAAAAAAGGGAAATGCAACAGTTTGTTGAATTTTCTAATATGTAGTTATATCTTGGTCTGGGCAGGTCTGTACCAAATATCAAGCAGATAAGCTGGAGGTGCAAAAATTGCCCGAGAAAAATGTAGTAATTGGTTTAGATATTGGCAGTAGTAAAATTGTCGTAGTAGTTGGAGATATAGGTGAAGAAGGCCAGGTCGATGTAATTGGCGTTGGGGAATCAACAACTTCTGGTTTGCGCAAAGGGACTATTGTTGATATCGAAAATACGGCTAAGGCTATCGAAAAAGCGGTAGAAAAAGCTGAGCAAATGAGCGGAGTGGAGATAAATTCCGTCTACGTTGGAATAACTGGTCCCCACTTAGCCTCTCAAAATAATCGTGGAGTAGTAGCCGTAATTAGCAATAACAAAGAAATTTGCTCGGAAGATGCTGCTAGAGTGTTACAAGCTGCTCAAGTTATTGCACTTCCTTCTGATCGTAAAATTATCCACGTAATTCCAAGAGAATACATTGTCGACGGGTATGACGGCATTGTCGATCCTGTTGGCATGTGTGGGTCCCGTCTCGAAGTGGAAACAAACATTATAACGGGTGCCAGTACTTCCATCCAAAATACAATTAAAAGTGTTCACCGTGCAGGCCTGGAAGTTAACGCACTAGTTTATAATGCTCTGGCCTCGGCTGAAGCTGTATTGCTGCCAGCTGAAAAGGATTTGGGCACTCTTTTAGTAGATATAGGAGGGGGAACCACTGAGTTAGCCCTCTATGATCAAGGCAGTTTATGGTACGCATCAATTATACCCATAGGTGGAGATCATGTTACCAGTGATTTGGCGGTGGGGTTACGAACTCCTATTACTGAGGCAGAGCGAATTAAAAAGCAAGATGGATGTGTCTTACAACAATTAATGACTGATGATGATTATATTGAAGTCCCGAATGTAGGCGGCAATAATGTTCGCAGAGTTTCTAGAAAGCTAATAGCATCAATTATCGAACCCCGGATGCAAGAACTGTTTCATATGGTTAAAGCTGAATTGAATCATTCCGGGTACAAAGGAGTACTGCCTGGTGGAGTGGTGTTAACTGGCGGTACGGCGCTGATGGATGGTTTAGTACAACTTGCTGGCGAAGAATTAAACATGCCTGTCCGTATAGGAGTTCCCCGCAACGTAGGTGGAATGGCAGACATTGTAAATTCGCCTTGCTATGCAACAGCTTTGGGTATTTTAAGTTATGGAACCCGCAACCTTGCAGTGTTGCATGAGGCACCAACTGCAAACCCTCTAATTGGTGGTTTGCTGTCTAGGTTTTTTGCATGGATTAAAGAAATATTTTAAATTGTTAGTTAAGTGGAGGGTTTGTAATGCTGGAATTTGAGGATATGGACTATAATCAGTTTGCCAATATAAAAGTTATTGGTGTAGGTGGAGGAGGCAGCAATGCAGTCAACAGGATGATATCCGCTGGGCTGCAAGGTGTCGAATTTGTTACCGTTAATACAGATGCACAAGCCTTACGTTTTTCCCAGGCTGCTACAAAGCTGCAAATAGGAGGTAAACTTACTAAGGGCTTAGGTGCCGGTGCAAATCCGGAAATCGGTAAAAAGGCTGCCGAAGAAAACAGAGATGAGATTTATAAAAGTTTACAAGGGGCAGATATGGTGTTTGTCACAGCAGGTATGGGCGGCGGTACCGGAACAGGTGCGGCACCAGTAGTTGCTGAAATTGCCAAAGAAATAGGTGCTCTTACAGTTGGCGTGGTTACTAGGCCATTTACTTTTGAAGGACGAAAAAGGGCTGATCAAGCGGAAAATGGAATTAGCGAATTTAGAACCAGAGTTGATACCCTAATTGTTATTCCTAATGATCGACTATTACAAGTTGCCGATAAGCAAACATCAATTACGGAAGCCTTCCGAATTGCTGATGATGTTTTAAGACAAGGTGTACAAGGTATCTCAGATTTAATTGCTGTACCAGGGTTAATTAATTTAGACTTTGCCGATGTAAAAACTATTATGAAAGATACAGGCTCTGCTTTAATGGGAATTGGCCGTGCTAATGGTGATAAAAGGGCTTCTGATGCTGCCAAAATGGCTATCTCCAGTCCTTTACTGGAAACCTCCATTGAAGGCGCCAAGGGTGTTTTGCTGAACATCACTGGAGGTGCCAACTTAGGGTTATTTGAAGTCAACGAAGCTGCAGAAATTATTTCTGCAGCAGCAGATCCAGAGGCAAATATTATTTTCGGTGCGGTGATTGATGAGAGCATGCAGGAAGACATTCGGGTAACTGTAATTGCCACAGGTTTTGATCAAAGACACGTTCAACAGCAAATTGAAAAAGAAGATTTAAAACCTTTCTCCGCAGATGATTTGGATATCCCCGCATTTTTGAGAAGAAAATAAAAAATAGGGATATTAATTAGTAAAGCATCACTTTCTAAGTGGTGCTTTTTTTTGGTAAATTTAGGGCATATTTAGGTCGAAATCTTTTACTTCTTTAGTCTATAAAATTACAATATTTACCAAGAAAAGATAGTATAATTAAAGAAGAGTTCTATATTTATGAGTTCAAGAATAAGATGATAATAATTTAGCTCCTTAGTGGGGTTGAAAAGAATGGTAAAGCATAATTATATTATTTACTTAGATATTGTATTTCTAATTAACTTTGCAATGGATTTCATTTTACTTTGGGCAGTTTGGAAGTTTGGGCATTTCAAAACCTCGTTAAAACGCCTTTTATGGGGGGCGGCTATTGGATCTTGCTATGCTATTGCAATTTTTTTGCCGGAGCTAAATTGGCTTTTAACTTGTGGGATTAAACTGCTCTTTTCATTAATTATTATATTTATTACATTCGAATTTATTTCTTGGAGAAACTTTTTAATGGCTGTTGGCTGCTTTTATCTAGTTTCTTTTGTGGCTGCTGGCGCAATGTTAGGAGCAATTTATTTTTTTAGTACTTCCTCGAGTGCTTATAATTCCGTCAATGGAGTGTTGACTTATTTGGGCAACCTTCAATTGGGTTGGTTAATTACAGGACTGTGCATGATACTCATTTTAGGTTATTTTACTGTTCCCTATTTGCGACAGTTTATGAAGCCGGAATGCTTTCTGATGCCTGTTGTTATCAAGGTGGAAGGACATTCTCTGTCAGTTCAGGCATTACTTGATACTGGTAATCATTTAAGAGACCCATTTAATAAAAAGCCGGTTATGATTATTGAATATGCTGCAATTAAAGAGATATTACCATCGGAAATTTGCCAAATTCTTAAGGGTGGAGAAATTGGTTATGAACAATTTGCACAATTAGACTCTAATAGCAGTTGGTATAGCCGTTTAAAACTAATTCCATATGGTTCTATAGGGGAAAGCGGCTTGCTGCTGGCTTTTCGCCCAGATCTAGTTTCTGTGCAGCAAGGTGAAAAGCAAGTAAACTTAAGTGATGTTGTGGTGGCCATTAGTAATAAAAACCTTTCTTCCCAGGGTACATACCGAGCATTGCTGCATCAGGATATGTTTCCTGGAAAAATTTAAGGTAGGAGGTGGGTAAAATAAGTCAGGTACTTAAAATAAAATGGCAAATTAAGCTATTTCTGATACAATTGCTGAGAAAACTTAAAATTCTAGATGACGTTTACTATGTAGGCAGCAGCGAAGCTCTTCCGCCGCCATTATCAAATGATGAGGAAAGTGTCCTTATTGGACAGCTGGAGGGGGGAAATTTAGCAGTTAAAGGGGTTTTAATTGAGAGAAATCTGAGATTAGTTGTTTACATAGCGCGTAAATTTGAGAATACAGGTGTAGGTATTGAGGATTTAGTTTCCATTGGAACAATTGGACTAATTAAAGCAGTCAATACTTTTGACCCCAAAAAGAAAATCAAACTTGCCACATACGCATCTCGCTGCATAGAGAATGAAATTTTAATGCATTTAAGAAGAAATAATAAAACTAGAGTTGAAGTATCTTTCGATGAACCATTGAATATAGATTGGGATGGCAATGAACTTTTACTCTCCGATGTTTTAGGTACGGAAAATGATGTAATTTATAAATCATTAGAAGAAGAAGTAGATAAAACACTGCTTCAGCAGGCTATGAAAAAACTTTCCCCTCGGGAGAAAAAAATAATGGAATTTCGCTTCGGACTATTGGATGGGTTGGAGAAAACTCAGAAGGAAGTTGCCGATTTGTTAGGTATTTCTCAATCTTACATATCTAGGCTGGAAAAGAGGATTATCAAGCGTTTGCGCAAGGAAATAAACCGTTTAGAATAGCGATTTTAAAGCACTTATAATATTTATTTCAAAGACTTAAGAACCGCATGAGCTGTTTGGTTAAGCAGCTTGTGCGGTTTTTTCTTTTGCATTTGTACTTTTAGTTCAGTATAAAACCAAATTGCGCTGGCAATAATTAAAAATGACTTAGAGTTAAGGATTGATAAATTATCTACTTGGAGGCAGGCACGTTAAATGGTAAATAAAGTAGAAATATGTGGAGTAAATACCTCAAAATTACCTGTTTTATCCAACGAAGTAATGCGGCAATTATTTCAAGACATTAAGAACGGAGATCAATTTGCTCGCAACAAACTGATTAACGGAAACCTGCGCTTAGTGCTAAGTGTGATTCAACGTTTTACCAATAGAGGTGAATTTGTAGATGATTTGTTCCAGGTAGGGTGTATTGGCTTAATGAAAGCTATTGATAATTTTGACCTAGATCAAAATGTTAAGTTTTCTACTTACGCAGTGCCAATGATTATTGGTGAGATTAGGCGTTATTTACGTGATAATAACCCCATCCGGGTAAGTAGATCTTTACGAGATGTGGCTTACAAGGCGTTACAAGTAAGAGATGCTTTAGTCAATAAAAATTCAAGGGAGCCATCAATCTCTGAAATTGCTGCAGAGTTAAAAATACCGAGGGAAGAAATTATTTTTGCCTTAGATGCAATTCAAGAGCCTATATCCTTATTCGAGCCTATTTATCATGATGGGGGCGACCCAATTTTTGTAATGGATCAAATTGGCGATGAAAAAAATCAGGATGGCAATTGGCTGGAAGTAATTGCAGTCCGGGAAGCTTTAAGTAAGTTAACGGAAAGAGAAAAACTTATTTTAACTTTAAGGTTTTTTGAAGGAAAAACGCAGATGGAAGTAGCTGAAGAGATAGGTATATCTCAAGCTCAGGTGTCAAGACTAGAGAAAGCTGCTTTAAATCATATGCGTAAATACGTCTAGGGGGAGCGAAAATGTTACGGAGAGGGTTAATAATTACGGGGATTGTTTTTTTTGTGGGGTTATTTTGTTGGGCTTACAACCAGGAACAAGCTATATCTGCTTTTGACAGCTCAAACTTAATACGTTTTCACGTTATTGCCAACAGCGATACTGTTGAAGACCAGGCTTTAAAAAGAAAAGTACGGGATGTTATTATTACCAAAGTAGGTCGGGATTTTGCCAATGTAAGTTCTGTAGAGGAAGCTAAAGCTGAAGTTATGGCAAACATGCAGGACATTGAGAAAATTGCCCAAGATGAGGTAAAGGCTTGGGGTAAAGATTACGATGTTCAAGTATTGTTAGGCAATTTTGATTTTCCTACCAAATCCTATGGTAATTTTACTTTACCGGCAGGAAAGTATGAAGCTTTAAAAGTAGTTATTGGCAGTGGCCAAGGACACAATTGGTGGTGTGTGCTTTTTCCGCCCTTATGTTTTATAGATATTTCTAAAAGTTTGGCGCAAGGTGAGTCACCTGAAGTTGCTGCTTTAAATTCGGCAACAGACTCTCCTCCTAAGGTAGAAGTAAGATCTAAATTAGTAGAAATTATCCAAGAGAAAATAGAACAGCAAAAGGAAAAATTTAGGTTATCCAGAAATTCCATTTAAAAATCATTTAGGGCAGATAGTTATTTGAAAAATAGCTATCTGCCTTTTTTAATTTGGATTAATTTTATTGACAAGATTTAAAGTTAGTTTTCATATATTTATACGGGCAGTAAAAGGAGGGTTGATAATGATAAAAGTCTCCGATTTGCGGACTCTTGATGTGATTAATGTGTTAGATGGACGCAGTTTAGGAGTTATTAAAGATATAGATTTAGATATTGAACAAGGAAAAATAAATGCTTTAGTTTTACCAGGTACTAGTACTAGTAGGTTTATGGGTCTTTTCGGCAAGAACGAAGATATGGTAATTTCCTGGGATAAAATTAAAAAACTAGGAGTTGATGTGATTTTAGTTGAGGTTAGTACATTTGTTGACCCAAGACACGAATAATTTCTAGCTTCTGCCGAAAAAGCAAGAAAAAAGCTAGAAAGAACCAATATACTGTGAATATTGTCAGGAAATGCTTGTCATGTTGACTAAATCTTACACCTTCTTCAATTGACATACTAGATATGGTAGGGATATAATTGTTTGTACACTAGATATAGAGGTGGGGGAGATGAATGCGTTGTCCTTTTTGCAATTATAATGATTCAAAGGTACTTGATTCCCGCCCGGTGGAAGAAGGAGCAGCCATTAGACGGCGTAGGGAATGTTTAGAGTGTAACAGGCGTTTTACTACCTATGAGAAAGTTGAAAATATTCCCTTAGTAGTCGTTAAAAAAAGCGGTCAAAGAGAATTCTTTGATTCCCATAAACTTTTGGTAGGTTTAATTAGAGCTTGCGAAAAGAGACCTATTCCTTTAGAAAAATTAGAGGGAATTACTGCGGATATTGAAAAAGAACTCCTTAACGATGTAGAAAGGGAAGTAAAGAGCGAGAAAATTGGACAATTGGTAATGAACAGGCTTAAAGATTTAGATCCTGTTGCTTATGTTCGCTTTGCTTCAGTATACCGTGAATTTAAGGATGTGCAAACTTTTATGCTAGAATTACAAAACTTATTAGAAAATCTAAATAAAAAACAGGAGGACTAAAATGTTCACTCAAATTAAAAAAAGAGACGATAGAATTGTCCCCTTTGACGAGACAAAAATTACTGAAGCTATTTTTAAAGCGGCCAAAGCAGTTGGTGGAGAAGATAAACAAACAGCCATGGAGCTTACTTTGGAGGTCTTAAAAAGTTTAAAAAAAACCTTTAACGGTAATATATTTACAGTTGAGGATGTTCAGGATGCAGTGGAAAAAGTTTTAATTGAAACTGGACATGCTAAAACGGCTAAAGCTTACATATTATATAGGGATAAAAGAACAAGAATTAGAGATGCCAAATCGGATTTAATGGATGCGGTTGAAGAAATTTTAGTTGAGACCAGCAAGGAAAATGCTAATGTTAGCAATTCACCTTCGGCGAAGATGTTACAGATTGCTAGTGCTGCCAGTAAAAAATATTATCTAAGCCGTTTAATTCCGGAGGAATTCTCCACTGCTCATATTGACGGAACTATTCATATTCACGATTTGGATTTCTATGGAAAGACCTTGACTTGTGTACAAATTCCTTTAGGGGATTTGTTAAAAAATGGCTTTAACAATGGACATGGCTATATTCGCCCTCCTAAACGTCCGTCTTCAGCAACAGCTTTGGCGGCTATTATTTTGCAAAGCTGTCAAAATGATATGCACGGTGGACAATCCTTCCCATTCTTTGACAAGGATATTGCTCCTTATGTAGCTGATGCAACAGAAGAAGATACATATCAAGCCATGGAAGCTTTTATTTACAATTTAAATTCCATGCATTCCAGAGCAGGGGCTCAAGTACCTTTTAGCAGTCTTAATATTGGTACTGACACCAGCGAAGAAGGCAGAAAGGTGATTAGAAATCTTTTACTTGCCTATGAAAAAGGTTTAGGCAGAGGGGAAAACCCTATTTTTCCAAATATAATTTTCCGCTTAAAAGAAGGAATTAATTTTAATCCAGGTGATCCAAATTACGATTTGTTTCTACTAGCAATGCGTGTAGCTGGCCGCAGAATGAACCCAACCTTTAGTTTTATGGATGCTTCTTTTAATAAGGAATACGGAGACCAAGTCAGTTATATGGGCTGTCGTACCCGCGTTATGGCTAATCGCCGGGGGCCGGAGGTAGCTGAAAAAAGAGGTAATCTTTCCTTTACAACTATTAATTTACCTAGGTTGGGGATATTGGCCCAAGGCAGTCTAAGCAAGTTTTACGGATATTTAGACGAGGTACTGGATTTAACTGTCCGTCAATTATACCATCGTTTTTGGGTTCAGGCTAAATTAAAAGTGAAAGATATGCCTTTTTTAATGGGACAAGGTATCTATCTTGATTCTGAAAAATTAGAAGAGGACAGCCCCATTGAACCCGTGATTAAGCATGGCACTTTATCTGTAGGTTTCATTGGATTGGCTGAAACTTTGACAGCTTTAATCGGCAAACATCATGGTGAAAGCCATGAAGCCCAAGTAATTGGGCTGCAAATTGTGGAATATATGCGCAAGAAAATCGATGCTTATGCCCAGGAGTATAATTTGAATTACACACTGTTGGCAACACCGGCAGAAGGACTTTCTGGACGGTTTGTTAAGCATGATCTTGGTAAATTTGGCAGAATACCTGGGGTAACGGATAAAGAATACTATACAAATTCTTTCCATATTCCTGTTTCCTACCCTATTACTGCTTTTGAAAAGGTTTCTTTAGAAGGACCTTATCACAAATTTACTAATGGGGGACATATAAGTTACATAGAATTACAATCTCCACCTATGGCTAATATTGAAGCTATCCAAGCATTATTAAAGCAAATGAAAGAAAGTGATATGGGGTATGCTGGAATCAATTTTCCCATTGATTTTTGCACTGCTTGCAGCCATCAAGGAGTAATTGCCGAAGAAACTTGTCCAGTTTGTGGCAGCGGTCCTATCCGCAGGGTACGAAGAATAACAGGGTATTTCAGTACAGTTGACCGCTTTAATGATGCTAAAAAAGCAGAGCTTAGAGACAGAGTTCCTCATAAATAATTTTTTATTTTAATCTGATATTAACTTGACATTATCTAATTTCTTTTAATATACTATAATATAGGTTAAAAGTTTTTTAGGAGGCATTTGTAATGCATAATCCTTTGGCAAGCAAAATAAATCAAGTAAATAACTTTTATTTTAAGAACTGGTGCTTTTATTTTAGCACTGGTTATTTGCGTTGCCAAAAGAATATCCAACAACCGCCTAATGAGCTAACCTTTGAATAATTTTAACTTAGATTAGTAAGTTTCTATCTAAAGAAAATTAATAAGACTCATTGGAGTCTTATTTTTTTTACATTCATTTTTAAGGAGGAGATTGAAATGAGCGTAGTTTTAAAAAACGATACTACTTTATTTAGTATCAATTGTTTACAGAATCCAGAACCTACAGTTATTAAAGTTAAGGATAAAACTATTGGTGGTAAAAAAATTGCGGTTATTGCTGGTCCATGTTCTGTGGAAAGTGAGGAACAAATCGTTGCTATTGCCGAAGCAGTTAAAAAAGCTGGGGCAACTTTTTTAAGAGGAGGCTCATTTAAGCCTAGAACCTCACCCTATAGTTTCCAAGGTCTACGGGAAGAAGGATTAAAATTATTGCAGATTGCTCGGGAGCAGACAGGGTTACCGGTAGTAAGTGAAATTATGGCTATTAGTGCCATTGAGACTTTCGTGGAATGTGTAGATATTATCCAAGTAGGTGCCCGGAACATGCAGAATTTTGAGCTGCTGAAAGAACTAGGTAAAATAAAAACTCCTATTTTACTGAAACGGGGTTTAAGTGCCACTATTGAGGAATGGCTTATGGCTGCAGAATATATTTTAGCAGAAGGGAACCCTAATGTGATTCTGTGTGAAAGAGGTATTCGTACTTTTGAAAATTACACTCGCAATACCTTAGACTTAAGCGCCATTCTCGCCGTGAAGAAACTTAGTCATTTGCCTGTCATTGTAGATCCAAGTCATGCTACAGGTAAGTCATGGATGGTTGAGCCCTTGTCTCAGGCTGCCATAGTCACTGGTGCAGATGGTTTGATTATTGAAGTCCATAATGATCCGGAAAATGCCAAGTGCGATGGTCCACAATCGATTAAACCAGATGAATTTGCATCTTTGATGATCTCTTTAAAAGAATTAGCGAGGATGAAAAATAGGGTCATTAGTAATTAATTAGTTAGAAAGGAATTGTTAAATTAGTAAAAAGCAGCTGCTTTATTTATTTAAAATAGAATATAAAAACGACCACATTGATTTACTCAGATGTGCTCGTTTTCGTGCGGCCTTTAACTGCCATTTAAAGATTAGTTGCTATAATACATGATTAATTGCACGTACTAAATGTGTAACATTAGCGATAACTTCACCTTTATCCTTACTTTTTTCCATTTCATGAACAATGGCACTGCCTACGATAATCCCATCACAATAGTCTTTAAAATCCTCAGCCATTTCAGGACCAGAAATTCCAAAGCCCAAAGCCCTTGGTAAGTTGGTACATGCTGCAACTTCTTTCATATATTCTTTAATATCCGTATTAATTTTACTCCTTTGGCCGGTAACACCTGTTGTAGAAATACAATAAACAAAGCCTCCAGCGTTGGCGGTTATTTGTTTTATTCTCTCATGGGAAGTAGGCGCTACCAGAGGGATTAAGTGTAGCCCATAGGCACCCATATTGCCTAACAACTCATCTCGTTCTTCTAAAGGTAAATCCGGCACAATTAGCCCATCGATGCCTGCAGCGGCGGAAGCTGCTAAAAATCGCTCCACACCATAGGTGAAAATGGAATTATAGTAGACGAGAAAAACTAAGGGAACGTTGCTTAACTGTCTAATTTTCCTTACAGCTTCCATGATTCCAGCTATGGATGTTCCTCCTTCCAATGCTCTATTGGCTGCCCTTTGGATAACAGGCCCATCTGCAATAGGGTCGGAAAAGGGAATGCCTAGTTCGATAATATCTGCCCCTGCTTTTTCCAGCTCCAAGGTTAGAGCATAAGTAGTTTCTAAACCTAGGTCTCCCCCCATAATATAGGTAATCATGGCTTTTTTCCCCGTATTTTTTAAGTGATCAAATTTTTTAGTAATTCTATTCATAAGTCTTCCCCCAATACTTGTACAATAGTATCTACATCTTTGTCCCCTCTGCCGGAAAGGTTAATGACAATTATTTTTTCCCGGGAAAGTTGAGGCGCCAATTGTAAAGCATAAGCAACGGCATGGGAACTTTCAATGGCAGGGATAATCCCTTCTAGTCTTGACAATTTGACAAAGGCAGCTACAGCTTCTTGATCCGTAATCGGTACGTACTGTGCTCGGCCAGTTTCCTTATAAAAAGCGTGTTCAGGGCCAATGCCCGGATAATCTAGACCGGCGGAAATAGAGTACACAGGCATAATCTGACCTTCCTGGTTTTGCAATACATAGGTTTTCATACCATGAATAACCCCAATGCTTCCTTTAGAAATAGTAGCAGCATGCTGATCTGTGTCTACTCCTAAGCCTCCTGCTTCCGTACCGATTAATTTAACTTCCTCATCTTCATAAAAAGGAGCAAACATACCCATAGCATTGCTGCCTCCCCCCACACAGGCAATAATGTAATCAGGAAGACGTTTTTCCCGCTCTAAAATTTGTTTTTTAGTTTCGTCACCAATAATTCTCTGAAAATCCCTAACCATAGTAGGGTAGGGATGAGGTCCCATGGTAGAACCGATGACATAAAAAGTGTTAGCTACATTAGTAACCCAGTCTCGAAAGGCTTCGTTGACTGCGTCTTTCAGGGTGCCTGTGCCTAATGCTACACAGTTTACCTTAGCGCCTAAAAGCTTCATGCGAGTTACATTGAGGGCTTGCCGGCGAATATCTTCCTCACCCATATAGATTTCACATTGCATCCCAAACATAGCTGCTGCCGTAGCTGTGGCTACCCCATGCTGCCCTGCTCCTGTTTCAGCGATTATCCGTTTTTTGCCCATTCTTTTGGCTAAGAGTATTTGCCCTAAAACATTGTTGATTTTATGAGCTCCAGTATGGTTTAAATCTTCTCTTTTCAAATAAATCTTAGCACCACCCAGCTCATTAGTTAGGTTATGGGCAAAGTACAAAGGAGTTGGCCGACCCGAATATTCTTTAAGGTAATAGAGATACTCAGCCTTAAAGGTCTCATCCCCTTGGACTTTCTCATAATTTTTCTCAAGTTCTAACAAAGCATTCATTACGGTTTCAGGTACATATTGTCCTCCAAAAATGCCAAATCTGCCTGCCGGATTTGTCATTTGGCTCTCACCCTTTCTATAAATGTCTTTAGTTTTACGTAGTCTTTACAACCATTTGTTTCGACTCCACTGCTAACGTCAACGGCAAAAGGATTAACACTGGCAATTGCCTGCTCCACATTGTCTGGATTTAAACCTCCTGCTAAAATGAGGGGTGCCGGTAAAGATATCTCTTTAGTAAGATTCCAATTGAAAGTTTGGCCAGTTCCTCCCATGCGACCTTTGACGGCAGTATCCAATAAAATACCATTAACTTGATAGGACAGTGCTTCCTCTAAACTGAATAGATTTTGAACTCTAATGGCTTTCCATATGTCTGGAGTATAGTATTTCATGGTCTCAGGTGGTTCTGAGCCATGTAATTGGACAATATCTAGTTGTAATTCTTTAGCTACCTCATTAACCACATGGTAGTTTTCATTTACGAATACTCCCACCTTTTGAATATCTGTTGCTAAATTGGCTACTAGTTTTTTAGCTAAACTTAAATTAACTTGCCTGGGACTTGGGGCAAAAACAAAACCCGCATAGTCAACTTGTAATTCATTGGCATAAGCAATATCCTCTAACCGCCTCAGACCGCATACTTTAATTTTTACCACTTAATTTCACCCCATTTTCAGCTCTGCTAATAAGTCTTTAATCTGCCCAGCTTTCATAAATGCTTCACCAATGAGGACAGCGTCTACTCCCAAGGAATTTAAATACTGCATATCTGCGAGGTTATGAATGCCGCTTTCCGATACTTTTACAACTTCAGCAGGTATTGTAGTGATTAATTTCTCTGTATTTTTTAAACTCACTGTAAAGTCATGTAAATTTCTATTGTTAATGCCAATAATAGGAACATTGGCTTCCAGGGCAATTTCCAGCTCTTTTTCGTCATGGACTTCCACTAAACAGTGAAGTCCTAAAGCGGTTGCCAGCTGGTAAAAGTGCTTTAAATTTTTCCCAATTACAGCCACTATCAGTAGTACCGCATCTGCTCCCAATACTTTAGATTGATAAATTTGATATTCGTCAACGATGAAATCTTTACGCAACAGGGGGCAATCCACAAGGGGTTTTACCTCTCCAATAAATTGGTCAGCACCTAGAAAATATTTTTGCTCCGTTAAGATAGAAATGGCATCTACATTTCCCCTCTGATAGTCTTGGGCAATTTCTCTAGGTTGAAAATTTTCCTTTAAGATACCTTTAGAGGGGGATGCTTTTTTAATTTCACCGATAATATTAATTCCTTTATCCTTAGTTAAAGCTTTATAAAAATCTCTGGCAGGTTCCACAAAAGCTATTTTTTTCTGCAGTTCCTGAAGAGGAGTCTGTTCTTTTTCCAGTACTAACTGCTTTTTTTTGTGAAGTACAATTTCATCTAAAATCATAGTGCTATCTCCTGACTATATTCAATGAATTCATTTAATTTATCAAGGGCTGCTCCTGAATCAATAAGTTCTTCTGCCTGCCTAATGCCCTCATGTAAATCTTCCGCAACTTTGCCTACATAGAGTGCTGCTCCGCTATTTAAAAGCACAATATCCCTGGCAGGGCCCTTTTGGCCGGCTAAAACCCGGCTAATTATTTGGGCGTTAAAAGCTGCATCTTGACCAGCTATAGCGTCTAAGGTTCCATAGGAAAAACCATATTCTTCAGGATCAATAGTATAATTGATAATTTCTCCATTGCTTACTTCACTGACAACAGTTTTAGTAGTAATAGTAATTTCGTCTAGTCCGTCTAGGCCATGGACAACCATTGCTTTTTCGATTCCCAGATTATTTAAAACTTCTGCAATAACCCCAATTAAGTTTTGGTCATAAACGCCTAAGACTTGACCTTGCACAAATGCTGGATTGACTAAGGGGCCTAAAAGATTAAACACCGTTTTGATTCCTAATTCTCTTCTTGGGCCCACCACATTCTTCATTGCTGTGTGATAGTGAGGCGCAAATAAGAAGCCAATGCCTATTTCTTTAATACATCTTTCGGCGGCAGATGGGTCTAGATTAATGCGTACCCCTAAGGCTTCTAAAACATCGGCGCTGCCGCTTTTACTGGAAACAGCTTTGTTGCCGTGTTTAGCAACTTTCACACCTCCTGCGGCAGCAACAAGTGCTACAATTGTAGATATATTAAAAGTCTTTCCACCGTCGCCTCCAGTACCGCAAGTATCAATGGCGTAACTATCCATTTGGACTTTTTTAGCTTTACTGCGCATGGATTTAGCAAAGCCTGTTATTTCCGAAATATTTTCTCCTTTCATACAAAGAGCTGTTAAAAGACCACCAATTTGGGCCGGCGTTGCTTCCCCGTTCATAATTGCGTCCATGACCTGCATAGCCTCAGTTTCAGTTAAATCTTCTTTCCCTAAGATCTTTTTTAAAGCTTCATTTAACATTGTTTACACCTCCAATTTAAATAGCTAAAAAATTATTAATAAGCTGTTTCCCAGCTTCAGTCAGAATAGATTCAGGGTGAAACTGCAACCCATAAACGGGAAACTCCCGGTGCTTAATTCCCATTATAATTCCATCTTCCGTTGCAGCTGTTATTTCCAACTGCTCATTAAGGCTAGCCTCATTAATGACCAAGGAATGATATCTGGCAACGGAAAGAGGATTTTTGACCTTAGCAAATATATCTGTACCTTTGTGGGTTATTACTGATGCTTTTCCGTGCATAATTTTCGGAGCTTTAACGATTTCTGCCCCATAGGCGTAACCAATGGCCTGATGCCCTAGGCAAATGCCTAAAATAGGTATTTGCCCTTGAACTGCTTTAATCAGCTCCACGCAATTTCCAGCATTTTCAGGTCTGCCGGGACCAGGGGAGAGGACTATTTGGGAAAAATCCGCTTCTAGGATTTCGGCAATAGTTATTTGGTCATTGCGCCTAACTTCAATCTTAGGAGTGAACTCCCCCAGGTATTGATACAGGTTGTAAGTAAAAGAATCGTAATTATCGATTAAGAGAATCATAATAAAGCCTCCTTTAATACCATGGCCTTAGCTAATACTTCCTCATATTCTTTGTCGGGGATAGAATCATAAACAATGCCTGCTCCAGACTGAATGTACGCTTTACCGTCCTTAAAGACAATTGTCCTAATGGCAATACACATATCTGAGTTACCTGAATAGGAGAAATAGCCAACTGCACCAGCGTAAATACCTCGGCGGACATTTTCCAACTCATCGATAATTTCCATGGCTCTTACCTTTGGGGCTCCAGAGACAGTGCCGGCTGGTAAACAAGCTGCTAAAGCAGAAAAACAAGATTTATCTTCTCGAATCTTTCCAGCTACTGTAGATACTAGATGCATGACATGGGAATATAAATCTACTTCCATGTACCTTTTAACTTCCACTGTGCCAAATTGACTTATTTTCCCTAGATCATTTCTGCCTAGATCTAGCAGCATCATGTGTTCTGCCCGTTCCTTTTCGTCCGCCAGCAATTCTTGTTTTAAGAGCTCATCTTCTTCAGCTGATTTACCTCTCGGTCTAGTACCGGCAATAGGATTAGTTAGCACAATGCTATCTTTGAGGCTAACTAAGCTTTCTGGAGAAGAGCCAATTACTTGGTGGGTACCAAAATCTAAATAAAATAAATAGGGGGAAGGATTAATGGATCTTAACTTCCTATAAGCGTCAAAGGGATCCATTTCAGTTGCAGCCGTTAATCTCAGGGATAATACGGCTTGGAAAATATCTCCTTCGACAATATATTTTTTAATTTTTTCAACCATCTCCATATAGGCTTCTCGGCTATAGTTGGTTTGCACTTCCTTTAAGGGACCTGCAGTGCCTATGGGATGTATTTGCTGCGGTCGTAAAATGCAATCTTTAAGTTCAGCTAATTGCTCCAGAATCTCTGTATAACCAATGTTTTCTTCCGGCATGGTATTATAAATTAATAAAACTTGATGACGGTAATGATCATAGGCAATAACATTTTGATACAACATGAGACACGCTTCAGGTGCATTAATAGTGTCAGTGTTTTCATCGGGAAGTTTCTCATATTGTCTAATCACATCGTAGCCCACATAGCCAACTGCTCCTCCAAAAAAAGGTGGTAAAGTACTTTGCTGTTTAGATTTGTATTTTTGGAAAAGCTGCTCTATTTCTTCAAGAATGTTGCCTTCAATATGGATTATGGAATTGTCTTTTTCAATTTTAATTTTCTTGCCATAACTGCTCATAATCAGATAGGGGTTTGCTCCTAGAAAAGAATAGCGTCCCCAGGTGTTTCCGTTTTCTGCACTTTCTAAAAGGAACTTATGCTGTCCCTGTAAGTTATAAAATAAGCTGATGGGTGTAAATTCATCTGCATTAATAGTCAAAACAACTGATGTTAAATAGCCTTGCGATTTAATTGCTTCAAATTCTGCTTCCTTAGGATAAATCAAAATCCTCACCTCATTTACTATAAATAAAAAAGCACTTCATCCCAATTCATGGGACGAAGTGCCGTGGTGCCACCCAAATTAAGCATTAAGTATAGCATGAAAAATAAAAAGCATTTCATCCCTTAGGACGAAATGCTCAGCATTTACTATGCCACCTAAATAGCTTCTTTTCCAGGTACGGAATTATAAAAGAGAATTCGATACCCTGTCCTTGTAACGGCGGACCCCCGGTTTTTGCTACTAGAAAAATCTTTCGCATTACTTCTTGTGGAACCATTCAATAGCAATCGTAGTGCTGGATTTCCACCGTCACCAGCTCTCTATAACTCGTATCTTCTATCTACTCTTTCCACGCATTGAATTTACTATTTTAAATTTATAAATATAATATATAAATATAATAATTGTATTTAAATAAGATTGCAAGATTTATTTAAAAATTTATTATATTTATTTTATATTCTATCTTTCAATGATTTCATTTATACTTATTTCATTGTATTCTTTATTCAAGACATTGGTTCCTATTTGGTGATAAAAAGTTATAATTAAAATGAAAAGCCTATTTTACGAATTAATGAAAGTTGTGATTAAATGATTAGATATGCTGATATTGTAAGCTCATCTGTAGTGGATGGTCTAGGAATACGGGCAGTTGCCTATTTGCAAGGCTGCAGTATTAATTGCCCTGGCTGTCACAACCCCCAGCTGCAAAAGCACGACGGAGGAAGTGAAGTTACTGAAGAAGAATTTGCAGCATTGTTACTAAGTAAATTGACTCCCATACATAAAGGAATAACCTTCAGCGGAGGGGAGCCTACGGAACAGGCAGAAGCTTTGTTTAAGGTTATATCTTTGCTGAAAGCAAAACAGCCGAATATTGATATTTGGCTGTTCAGCGGCCACACCTTTGAAGAAATAAAGCACTTACCTGTATTAAAATTAGTTGATTATTTAGTAGATGGGCCATTTCTACTGCAGAAAAGAAACTTAAATTTAACTTTCCGCGGCTCGGAAAACCAAAGGATAATTGATGTGCAGAAATCCTTGGTACAAAAGGAAATAGTTGAACTTAAATTATAAGCAAACATAACAAGAATGAGGTGCTTTCATGTCTAAGGGTTTTAAATTACGTGAACATGGTGATCTTGCTTATTTAACTATTCCGGCTTTCGATGAGACTAATTTGGTAACTCATTGCTTTACCACTAGAAAAGGAGGCTTTAGCCAAGAGCCTTTTAGCAGTTTAAATATGGCATTGCACGTAAAGGATGACCCAACTGCTGTCTGCCAAAACAGGGCTAAGATTTGTAATGCTTTAGGTATTAGGGCAACTGATCTGGTAACTGGTGAACAAGTCCATGGGGAAAATATTTTGGTAATTACAGAACAACAGAAGGGGAAAGGTGCTTTGGATTATAGTTCAACTTGCAAGGCAGTAGATGCTTTTATTACAAACAAAAGGAGTATACCTCTAAGCACTTTTTATGCCGATTGTGCACCTATTTTTATTTTAGATCCTGTTACGCCGGCAATTAGTTTAGCCCATGCAGGCTGGAAGGGTACTGTTGCAAAAATTGGGGCTAAAGCTATGCTGAAAATGCAGCAGGAGTTTGGTACAAAACCTGAAGATTGTTTAATTGGAATTGGACCTTCTATTGGTCCCTGCTGTTACGAAGTAGATGAGAGGGTTATTAGTCAGTTCGCCCAAAAATTTAGTAATTATCAGGATTTTATACAAGCAAAAGCTCCTGGGAAATGGTTGTTGGATCTTTGGCAGGCCAATAAGACGGCGTTACTAGAAGTAGGTATCCGGGAAAAAAATATTACCAATAGTGGCTTTTGTACTAATTGCCACAATGACTTGTTTTTTTCTTATCGGGCAGAGAATGGCCAAACAGGAAGAATGGCTGCCTTATTGATGCTTAACTAAATGTTGCTTCTAGTAGCGGGACTAGAAGGATTTAGTATTTAAATGCAGAATTTTCTATTTTTAGTAGAAATATTTTGTGGGATTAAATTGGTCAATAAGGAGAATTTTTCATGGCAGAAGCAACTATGCCCCGCAGAGCTCGTTTGCAAAGACAAAGGCGGAATAGAAAGCGTAAACATTTTATTTCAAAAGTTATTATGTTTGCCTTGCTCGTTTTAACATGCTGGCTAATAGTTGGACAAGTCTATGATTTGATTTTAGAACATTTAATCAAAACAGCTGAGGTAAGGTATGGAGTACTGGAGCAACGGCTGCCTACTGATGCAATTGTAGCTCGGGAAGAAACGGTTTATACTGCCCCGGTTAGCGGAAAAGTTCAGCTAATGGTAAAGGAAGGGCAAAGAGTGCCTAAAAACTTTGAGATTCTTAAATTAATAGGGGAAGGATCTAATCAAAATGAGACCCGGCCTGTTTATAAAGTTATGGCCACTAGAACAGGTATTGTTTCTTTCCATCTTGATGGCTTAGAAAATGTAATTACACCGACGACTATTTTGCAGCTTGGGGAGAGTAATTTAAAGCAAAATGTAAAAAATCTGGAAACACAAAAAAAGCAACAAACTAGTACAGTTTCCGGAGGAACTCCTCTGGTTAAAATAGTGAACAATATTAAGCCTATTGTCCTTGATTTAAACCTAGATAAGAAACAAATCAAAACTTTGCCCAAAGAAGGGGAAACTTTGGCTTTTAGGATTCCCAAATACGAAGAAAAATGGTTTATGAAAATAACGAAAATAAACCAAACTAAAAATAGTGTACGGATTATAGCGGAATGTAATGAATGGCCTAACGAAATAATATACAAAAGGACAATCGGCTTAAATGTAATTAACGAAACTTACCAAGGGATAATTGTTCCCCAGGAAGCTATAGTCCATAAAAATAGTCGAAGTTATGTTTATAAGGTAACTGCTAATGGTTTTGCTTTAGTAGATGTCCAAATAAATGGACAAATCAAAGGTCAGGCTGCAGTTTCAGGCTTAGAGCCTGGCGATGAAATACTTGTTAATCCAAAAACTGTAGCTAAACATTTAAATAGAATCGCAATTAGCAGGAAATAACAAGAAAATGTAGAAAATTAATATAGTCTAGGAGGTGTATGTTTTGACACAGATATCAGCGAATATTCAGCTTATACGTGAAAAAGTCAATGCTGCAGCCAAGAAGGCAGGTCGGAATCCTGACGATATTAAAATAATTGCTGTGACTAAAACTGTAGAAGCTGCTCAAATAAACGAAGCTTTAAAATGCGGAATAACTGCTATAGGTGAAAATAGAGTCCAGGAAATACTGCGCAAGTATGATGATGTTGAAGGCAATGTTCAGTGGCATTTAATTGGGCACCTCCAAACAAATAAAGTAAAATACATTGTTAATTTGGTTGATATGATTCATTCTTTGGACAAAATAGAGTTAGCTCAAGAAATTTCCAAAAGGGCTTTGCAAAATCATAAGGAAATACCTGTTTTAGTCCAAGTAAATATTTCTGAAGAAGAAAGCAAATTTGGTTTAAAGGCGGAGGAAACGGAGTCCTTTATTCAGGAGGCAGCAGGATATCCAGGCCTCAAAATAATGGGCTTAATGACTATAGCTCCTTATGAAGAAGAGTCTGAACAAACTCGTCCAGTTTTTAGAGAATTAAAGGAATTAAGTCAATTTATTGCTGGTAAAAACATTCCGGGAGTTGAAATGCGTTATCTGTCTATGGGTATGACTAATGATTTTGAAATTGCTATAGAAGAAGGGGCTAATCTGATCAGGGTGGGGACAGCAATTTTTGGAGCCCGGAGTTATAGATAAGGAGGAAAAGAAATGGGTAAATTTGTTGATAAAGTATTAGGTTTCATGGGCTTTGAGGCTGAAGAAGTTGAAGATGCAGTTGTGCGGGAGGAACCATCTGCTTGGAATGAAAGAAAGGAAAAAAACAGCAAGAATAATATTGTTAGCTTGCCTGCTCCTAAGCCGATGAAAATGGTATTAGTTAAACCTACAGCATTTGAACAAGTGCAAGGAATTGCCGACCATTTAAAAGGCCGCAAGCCTGTTATTGTCAATTTGGAGGAAGCTGATCGGGAAATTGCCAAAAGAATTATCGATTTCTTAAGCGGAACAACATATGCTTTAGGAGGCAGCATGCAAAAAATTAATGCGGCGATTATGCTTTTTGTTCCCAGTAATGTGGACGTTTCCGGTGAGATAGGCAGTATTATGGATAAAGGGATTTTTAACTTGACTAAATGCTAATGGAGGCTTTAACTTGAAAGTTGGCTTAATAGGTGGAGGGAAAATTAGTGAGGCAGTGATTAGCGGTGTTATTGGGGCAAATTTTTTAACAGGAAAAGAATTACTGGTAAGTGAACCAGATCAAGCTAGAGCTGCTTATTTAGTTGAAAACTATCAGGTTGCTATATTAAAGGATAATCAATCCGCTGCTGCTTCAGCAGATATTTTAATCTTAGCTGTAAAGCCTCAGATTATTAAAAAAGTATTAACTGAATTAAATTCAGTTTTAGAACCAGGAAAATTGGTTATATCTATGGTTGCGGGTATTCCTCTTGCACTTCTTGAAGAATTTTTACCCCATAGCCCTGTTATTCGAGTAATGCCTAACACACCTTGCTTAATTGGCAAAGGCATTTCCGCCTTTTCCTTAGGCAGTAAAGCTACAGAAGAAGATCAGGCTGTGGCTCAAAAAATACTTATAGCACTTGGTGAAACTATTTGCTTACCTGAAACAATGTTAGATGCGGTAACGGCTGTTAGTGGAAGTGGCCCTGCTTACGTGTATTTGTTTATTGAAGCCTTTATCGATGCAGGCGTAAAGATTGGATTGCCTAGGGATATTGCCCAAAAATTGGTGCTGCAAACTATTTTGGGCTCTACGGAGCTAGTAAGCAAAACAGGTAAGCACCCTGCAGAATTAAAAGACATGGTTACTTCTCCAGGAGGTACAACTATAAGTGCCCTCTGCGAAATGGAAAAAAGCGGTTTCCGTGCTAGTATCTTTAATGGAGTTATGGCTGCAGAGCAGAAGTCCAAAGACTTAAGTAAATAATTGAGGTGATTTTACCAGTTGATATATACTATTGTTTATTATGCCTTTGAAATTCTAAGCTGGTTAATTATTGCTCGGGTATTGCTTTCTTGGATTCCACACGATCCAAGCAATAAGATTATCGGATATATTTATGAAATAACAGAACCTGTCTTAGCTCCTTTTAGACGGTTGATGCCTAGAAGTGCGATGCCGATTGACTTTTCCCCCCTTCTTGCCATTCTAGTGCTGCAATTGCTAGAAAGAATGGTTTTGTCATTTTTTCGCTAAATGACTAGGGAAAAATAATTTATGAATTTTCAGAATGCGGAGGAAAAAGGCATCCTAAGTAGAATCTTAGATTTGGCGGAACAAGTTTTAAAAACCCAGCAAGTCTTAGTTACGGACTTTTACGAGCCAAATTATCTTGAACTTGGTCAGGAAGCCCTTAAGAGGTATTCCGATTTAAAAATTTCCTTTGTAGGGGGGTACTCAGGGGCAGAGCGGCAAAGAATAGTTATTTTCCCCGACTACATAGATGCTGAAGCAATTCCTCAATTGGTTGATATAGTTAATCTCAAAGGTGGGAAAAATTTTCACCTCCTTAAACATCGTGACTTTTTAGGAGCTGTCTTAGGGCTAGGTATTCGCAGGGAAAAGATTGGAGATATTTTGGTTGGAGAAGGAATTTGCTCTATTGTAGCTGCTAAAGATTTAGCCCCTTATATCCAAAGCAATTTAAGCCGGGTGGGTTCTGTACAAGTTCAAGCAGAGCTAGGAATAATTTCTGAAGAATCCTTGGTTAAAAAATTTAAATTAATCAATACAACTGTATCTGCTTTACGACTAGATGCTGTAAGCTGTCAGGGATTCGGATTATCCAGAAGTCAGATGGTTAACGAAATAAAGTCTGGAAAATTAAAAGTTAACTGGAAAGAAAACAGCAAAGTAGATTTCACGGTCAAGGAGGGAGATGTTATATCCTGCCGTGGAAAAGGCAGAATTATTATCGAGGAAATAGTTGGGTTAACCAAAAAGGGCAGATATAGTATTGTCCTAAGGAGATTGCTTTAGTAATTTTGTTATAAGGGAATTGCTGTTTAGGTGCTTAAGCTTCTTCAAAGCTACGCTACTTTAAGATGAAAAAAATAATTGGAGGTGCCTAATATGCTCCTTACTCCTTTGGATATTCAAAATAAAGAATTTCGCAAGGTCTTACGTGGTTATAGTGAAGAAGAGGTTAATGTTTTTTTGGCTCGGGTTTTGCGTGATTATGAGCAAATGTATAGTGAAAATCAACAACTAAAAGAACAGATTAAAAGTATAACTTTAGAATTAGATCATTTTAAACAAATTGAAGGAACTTTAAATCAAACTATGATTATTGCTCAGCAAACAGCGGAAGAAGTTAAGGAAAATGCCCGTAAAGAGTGTGAACTTCTAGCTAAGGAAAATCAATTAGCTATTCAGCAGCTGATTAAGGAGGCCGAGCAAAAAGTTTTAAGTTTAGAAATGGAATATGAAAAAGTTCGCAAGAATTTCCAAGGTTTTAAAGCGCAAATGAAAGGGTTGTTAGTTGCTCAACTGGAAATGCTCAACGAAGATGAACAAGCAGAGCTTAAACAAGAATTAGCGTAAAGTTAAGTAAATTTGACAACTATAAATCCTATGTTATAATTATTTCTATATGCAAAACCATAAAATATTTACAAAAATAATGAACGGGACAGTAAATTAAACAACATGTTGAAGCGAGTCTGGGAAAGTGGAAGCCAGGTAACAGTGTTTAATTGAAGATCACCCTGGAATTGGGATCTGAATTTAGTAGGATACCCCGGTAGGTTGCCGTTATAACTTGGAGCGATGCTGCGGATTTAACCGTAGCATAATTAAGGTGGTAACACGGGAAATAGTACTCTCGTCCTTTGGGGCGGGGGTTTTTATTTTGGCAATTTTTTAAAGAGGTGAAAAATAAATGGAATACGATAAGACCCTTAATTTACCTAAAACGGATTTCCCCATGAGGGGTAATTTGCCTCAGCGGGAGCCCGAGGTACTTAAGTTTTGGGAAGAAAAGAACATTTATAAAATGGTTCAGGAAGCAAATCAGGGAAAACCAAAATTTATTTTGCATGATGGACCTCCCTATGCCAACGGGGACATTCACTTAGGCACAACTTTAAATAAAGTCTTAAAAGATATTATTGTTAAGTTTTATTCCATGTCTGGCTATGATGCTCCCTATGTACCTGGTTGGGATACCCATGGACTTCCTATCGAACAGCAAGCAATTAAAAATTTAAAGCTTAACCGCCATGAAATTGATCCAGTTGAATTTCGTAATCGCTGTGCGGAATATGCCCTTAAGTATGTGAATATCCAAAGAGAATCCTTCAAACGCTTAGGCGTTAGGGGAGAATGGGATAACCCATACTTAACTTTAAAACCAGAGTACGAAGCAGCTCAAATAGGTGTCTTTGGTGAAATGGCAACTAAAGGCTACATTTATAAAGGATTAAAACCTGTTTACTGGTGTTCTGACTGTGAAACTGCTTTAGCTGAAGCTGAAGTTGAGTACCAAGATAAAAGATCAGCTTCTATTTATGTTAAATTTGCAGTTAAAGATGCTAAGGGTTTGTTCCCAGAGGAAAACAGCTATGTTGTTATTTGGACAACTACTCCTTGGACTATTCCTGCCAATGTGGCTATTTCACTGCACCCCGAATATGAATATGTTTTAGTTAAAGTTGGAGCGGAAAATTTACTAATGGCCAAGGAACTTTATGCAGGTGTGCTGGAACATTGCGATTTACCAAAGGGAGAAATTCTTCAAACCTTTAAGGGCAGTGATTTAGAAAGAATAGTTTGTCGTCACCCCATTTTTGACCGGGAGTCTTTAGTTATTTTGGGTGATCATGTAACTTTAGATGCGGGTACTGGTTGTGTGCATACAGCACCGGGACATGGTTTAGAAGACTATGAAGTTGGTCGTAAGTATAATTTACCTATTATTTCTCCTTTAGATAATAAAGGACGTTTTACGGAAGAAGGAGCCCAGTTTAAAGGTTTAAGCTACAAAGAAGCAAATAAAGCCGTGGCCAAAGAATTAGAAGAGCGGGGAGCGTTATTAAAACTCAGTTTTATTCAACACCAATATCCACATTGCTGGCGTTGTAAGCACCCTGTTATTTTCAGAGCTACTGAGCAATGGTTTGCCTCTATTGATGGCTTTAGAGAGGCAGCACTGCAGGCTATAAAGGATGTACAATGGATTCCTGCCTGGGGTGAAGATAGAATTCATAACATGATTGCCGAGCGCAGTGACTGGTGTATTTCCCGCCAAAGGACTTGGGGAGTTCCCATTCCTATTTTCTACTGCGCAGAATGTAATGAGGCGATTGTCAATAAAGATACTATTCAGCATATTCAAGAGCTATTTAAACAGCATGGTTCCAATATTTGGTTTGCCAAGGAAGCTGATGAATTAGTACCACAGGGTTTAAAATGTCCAAAATGCGGTCATGAACATTTCCGTAAGGAAAAAGATATTATGGATGTATGGTTTGACTCAGGTTCAAGCCATGCTGCCGTATTAAAAAATAGACAAGATTTAGCTTGGCCTGCAGATTTATACCTGGAAGGCAGCGACCAACACAGGGGCTGGTTTAACTCTTCTTTGTCTACAGCCGTTGCTACAGAGGGGCGTGCACCTTATAAAAGAGTATTAACCCATGGCTATGTAGTTGATGAAAAAGGACGGAAGCAATCTAAATCTTTAGGAAACGGAATTGATCCTTTGGATGTAATTAAACAAATGGGGGCGGATATTTTACGCTTGTGGGTAGCATCTGCTGACTATAAAAGAGATGTTTCAGCTTCACCTAAAATTATGAAGCAAATGACGGAAGCTTACCGCAAAATTAGAAATACTTGCCGTTTCTTATTAGGTAACCTGTATGACTTTGAACCTGCTATGCACCAGGTTAATTACGATCAATTATTAGAAATTGACCGGTGGGCATTGCTGAAGCTTCATAAATTAATTAAAAAAGTTACTGAAGCTTATCAGAGTTATGAGTTTCACGTTGTCTATCATAGTATCCACAACTTTTGTGTAGTAGATATGAGTGCTTTTTATTTAGATATTATTAAAGATAGAGTTTATACGGCAAAACCCGATTCCTTAGAGCGTAGAGCTGCCCAAACCGTCATGTATGAAATTATTATGGCCTTAGTTAAATTAATTACTCCTGTTTTAGCTTTCACTAGCGAAGAAATTTGGACCTATATTCCTAAGTCTGCTGAAAGCCCAATTAGTGTTCAGCTAGCCGGCTGGCCTGAAGTAAATGAAAATTATTTAGATGAAAAGTTAGAAAGTAAATGGGACAAATTAATTGCTCTACGTGAAGAAGTAGCCAAGGTTTTAGAAGTAGCACGACAGGATAAAGTATTAGGAAATTCTTTAAATGCTAAAGTTAATCTTTATTTAGCTAAGGATTGGTATGATTTCTTAAGTCCTTTAGAAAATGAATTAGCTGCAATATTTATTGTTTCAGCAGTAGAATTAAGAACTTTCGCAGAAGCTCCTCAAGAAGCTGTTGCAGCTATGGAACTAGACGGAATAAAGCTACTAGTTAGCACCGCTCCAGGGGAAAAATGTGAACGCTGCTGGACCTATAGCACTACTGTAGGTCAAAATGCCCAGCATCCCACTATTTGTACCCGCTGTGCTGAAGTGATTAACAGCTAGGGTGAGAGCTTTGGACCCAACTGACCGTTTATACACGAAAGAACAAGTATGGCTGTTAATTTTAGATAAAGAAATTGCAGTTGGAGTTACCAGGACTGCTTTACAACAGTGCGGAAAAATTTTATATGTGGATTATCCTCAGGAAGACCAATATGTTCAATTAAATGAACATATTGTTGTGATCGAAGGGGAATTGGCTAACATTGTGGTGCAGAGCCCTGTGCAAGGGCAGATTACCGCTGTTAATGAAGGGCTAGCTGACAGCCCTGAACTGTTAAAGCTAGACCCATATGATCTAGGCTGGCTGGTCAGAATAGAATCTGACGGTAAAGTCGTCCTAGATAAGGAGTGTGATAAATAATGACTGGGGAAGGGGAAAAACAAAAGATTAACCCTCTAACTTATCTTGTAATGCTCATGGTATTATTAGGGGTTGTGCTGGCCATTGTAACTTTTTATACCAAGCAAGATGTGGTTGCCAGAGTTAATGGGGAAGATATAACTAAGGAAGAGTTGTATAATTATCTTGTAAAAGAAAGTGGACAGGATGCATTGAATACTTTAATAGCCGAAAAAATTACTGAGCAGGAGGCTAATAAACAAAACATTAAGATTACGGACCAAGATATAGAAAAGGAAATGCAAAAAATATATAAAAGCTATGGAGGACAAGCAACATTTGAACAATTTGCTGCTTCAAATGGTTACTCCATGGAAGATGTAAAAAAAGACTTAGTCATGAGTCTAAAGTTGCAAAAGCTTCTTGGACCGCAAATTAAAATAACTGAAGCAGAAATGAAAAGTTATTTTGCCAAAAACAAAGACAGTTTCCCTAAAAATGCAAATTATGCAGATAGCAAGGCTGAAATTAAAGAGGCTTTGTTTAATGAAAAAATACAAACGGAATATTATACTTGGCTGCAAAAAAAATACCAAGAATCTAAGGTTGAGAATTTCCTTGAAAAAAAATAACTTTATACAAGCTAATTTGCTCTAAAAATTAAACCCTTAAAGTAGAGATGATAATAATTTTTTATCTACATTAAGGGTTTAAAATTTTTTTAAACAACTCTCTGGCTGCCACAAATTTTTGGTACTGTAATTGGGATAGTTTTTCGTTTCCGTAGTAACGCCAACCTTTAGTACCTACTAACTTCAGTGGATATTTGCCCATATAGCCATAAACATCTTTAAGAGGGTAACCAAGGAAAACTCCGATTTCATGAGGAAATACACCAGAGCGCAGCTTCCAGGTGAGAATGTCTACATATTTTTCTAGGTTAAATACCTGTGGATAGCCTAGCTGTTGTAAAAAGCGAAGGTTATATTTTTTTTTCAAAATCATTTCTAAGGACTGTCGATGATAAAAGAGCATCTGCATCCTTGGCAGCTTTTTTAATAACCTAATTTCCTTATATTCCAAATAAGGGTATTGGGTTATTTTTTTTTTAGTTAAATCTAAATTATTGATTTCAATATTTAAAAGCTCACTTGGTTTTACGCCAATTATTGTAGCTCCGATTTTAACTAAAAATTCAGTTAAGTCATTATTTTGGCTATACATAAGTTGGCTCCTTTAATTTAGACCATTATTTCTTGGTGCATTACTTTCGTTCTACTAACTATGATAACCTTTAAAGGTTTATTTATGAGCATTATTTATTTTTTGTTACTCTGCTGCTTTTTTGGGTACATTAAGGTAATAATATGAGGTGAAAAAATGCTGAAGCAAAAAAAATCGACTAACTTAGTTGCTTTACAAAGTAAAACCAATGAACTTATAAAGCGGATGGAGAAGCTAAATTTAGCCGAATATGTTGAAATGCTGAGGGATCCCAAAAGGCTCCTTTGGACTAATTTTTTGGCGGGAGCTGCTCGGGGAATAGGTATGGCAGTAGGTTTTACACTTTTGGGTGCTTTAGTAATTTACCTTTTACAACGTGTTGTTTTATTAAATTTGCCTGGCATAAGCAATTTTTTAGCAGATATTATTCGGATGGTACAAGAGCAAAGTTGATGGGAGGATATTATGGATAAAAATAAATTAGAGATATACAAGCAGAGATTGGAAAAAATGCAAAAAGAAAATGAGGAACTAATTAATAATATGGATGAAAGGGGACTAGATCTGCCTTTGCAGGATAGTATCAGCGAACTATCATCTTATGATAATCATCCTGCTGATTTAGGCTCAGAAGTCTTTGAAAAAAGTAAGGATTTAGCTTTACGGGAGAATACATTAATTCAACTTCAAAAGATTAAGGATGCGCTGCAAAAAATTAACGAGGGCACCTATGGCAGGTGCAGTCAATGCGGCCAGGAAATACCTGAAGACAGGCTAGAAGCTATACCAGAATCTACTTTATGTCTAAAGTGCCGCAAGGATTATGAGGGCGAGGGAGATAGACATCCTAGGCCTCTTGAGGAGGATGTTGTTGTACCACCTTTCGGAGGGCGCACCCATGACCAATCAGAACGTGAACTTGGAGATGCAGAAGATGATAATGCGTATGATGGAGAAGACGCCTGGCAAGAAGTAGCTCGTTATGGTTCTTCCGATACACTTTCCGATAATCCTAATACCAGTAACTATCCAGATATTTATCCCGATAGTGATGAAGATATTGGATTTACAGAAGATGTGGATCATATTCCTTATGAAAAAGGTAAAGACGGCGTTATTTATGAAGACTATGGCAGGCAGGATTAAAACAAGAGGCAGGTTAACCTGCCTCTTGTTTTAAATAAAATAAAGGGAGGATATTAAGTGCGCATTTTGCGAACTTTCTTCGCCAGCCTACTTCCAAGCATAGCGAGAGGATAAGCTAAAACTAAAAGCCACTTCATATTTTTATTATTAATCATAATAATGCCCCCCTTCTTCAAATTTAGTTTTTCCTAAAATCCAAAAACTATTTATCCGCTGCCACGTTGAGGCAAAGAATAGAATGTGCTAAAATTAACAAGATTAAGAGAGCCAGGAGGGGAGATTTTTGTTGCTGTTTTGGATTGCAGGGGTAATTTTAGCCCTAGACCAAATAACAAAATATATTGTTATTAGAAATATGCTGCCTGGACAGTCAATACCTGTATTTCCCGGTATTTTTCATCTCACTTTTGTGGAAAACCCAGGTGGAGCTTTTAGTTTATTTGCCAATCAAACTGCTTCTTTTGTTGTCCTAGGCACAATTATTACTGCTCTGATTATTTTTGTTTATTTTCGCTTAAAACCTGAGCAAAAGCTTTTTAAGGCAGCTTTAGCTTTGGAAGTTGGAGGTGCCCTAGGCAATTTAATAGATCGGGTTAGGACAGGATATGTTACTGATTTTTTTGATTTTCGGATTTGGCCGGTATTTAATATAGCTGACATGGCCATAGTTTTAGGTGTAATTATTTTATGCTGGGAACTACTACGCAGGCCTGAGGAAAAAGACACTGTTTAAAAGGTGAGTGACATGGAAATAGTCAAATTTTTGGCGACAGACTTAGAACAGGGAAGACGCTTAGATCATTATTTAGCTGAAAACATAGCTGATTTATCCCGCTCTAGAATCCAAAGTTTAATTGCAGAAGGACAAGTTAAAGTTAATGAGCAGATTGTTAAAGCAAATTATAAGCTTAGAGTAGGGGACCATATAACTTTAAAGATACCTGACCCCCAAATTCTAAAAGTTGTTCCGGAAAATATCCCGCTAGATATTCTCTACGAAGATGATGATGTTGTGGTAGTTAATAAATCTCAGGGAATGGTTGTTCATCCTGCCCCAGGTAACTACTCGGGAACACTGGTTAATGCTTTGCTTTACCATTGCAAAAATTTATCGGGAATAAATGGAATACTGCGTCCTGGTATTGTCCATCGCATTGACAAAGATACTTCCGGTGTGTTGGTAGTTGCAAAAAACGATTCTGCCCATCAAAATTTAGCTGTCCAAATTAAAGATCATACTGTCCGGAGGATTTATTTGGCTATTGTTCATGGAGTAATTAAAGAACAAACTGGAATGATTGATGCTCCCATAGGCAGAGATCCTGCAGACAGGAAGAAAATAACTGTAATTTCTAGAAACAGCAAGGACGCTATAACAACTTATGAAGTTCTAGAAAGGTTTGCAGATTTTACATTTTTGCAATTAAAACTGAAAACAGGGAGAACACATCAAATTAGGGTACATATGTCTTATGTAAAACATCCTGTTCTAGGCGACCCTCTTTATGGACCACAGCAGAATAAACTGAAAGTTAGTTTAAAGGGCCAAGCGCTACATGCAGCAAAACTAGGCTTCATCCATCCTAGTACCAATGAATACATGGAATTTTCTGCACCATTACCTGTATATTTTGCTGATATTTTGACTAGACTGCGTGAGGAGAAGAATTAAAAAATGAGCATTAAAGTATTGCCAAAAAATTTTTCCAAAGGAATAGGATATGACTTACAAGTAGCAAATGAAGATGCCACTGTCCAAGATTATTTAGATGCAATTAACCAATATATTCTTGAAGGCAATTTTACACGGTTGCGTCAGCAAGTAAAACAGTGCGAGGGCTGTGAGGGTTGTTGTGCTGAGAGAATTCCGCTGACTATAATCGATTTGTATAATTTACAAAAAGCTTTAGAGCTTGGCCAAGGGGAATTACCCATGGATAAGATTATCAGTAAATACACTTATGTCCAAGCCGAGGGGCCGGTTGTAGACATTGCACTGGGACAAAACAGTGCTGGAAATTGTTTGTTTTTAGATCCTAAAGAAAAAAGATGCACCATTTATGGCAATAGGCCTTTAGTATGCCAAACTTATATTTGTGCTCCTGCAAGTCCGAGAGCTCAAAAGCTTCGGGAAAAAATAGTAAATATGGGCGAAGATCAGTTGGTGAAATGGTGTCTGGAAAATATTCCCCAAGACAGATTGTTTCATGAAGCCTGGGAACCAAGGGTGAGGATAGAGGATTGGGAAAATACACCTTTTGCAGATAAAAAGAATTACTCTGAAGTTCCTTTGAAAAATATATGCCCACCAAAATTCTGGCAGGCATTAAAGGGTTAACGCTCTTTTGTAGGTTGTTGGCGCATACGCCAGGCCAGAATTGCTCCTAGAATACTATAGATTATAACCATTATGTAATCTAAAGCAATATAGTTCCATTTTGGAAAAGGTTGGCTGTATGCGTAAGCAAAAAGATAAGTGACTGTATTGAAAGCTAAAGTAGTTGCTAAAACGTTGGGTAAAGCATATTTTAAATTGGGTTTTTGGTAAGCAATTACCCAGGCAATACCAAAAAAAGTTAGAAAATTCATTGCTTGGTTAGATAAAAAACTTTGACCTCCTGCGGTCAAGGTCCCTGCAAAGTAAAATAAAATAAAAGTCACACCTTGATAAAAGAGAAACTGCCGAAAACTCATTTTTTGACTCCTTCCTACCATAACCATAACATCATTTTAACTTATTGAGCTAAGTTTTGTCTAATAAACATCTTTTTAACATAGTCAAAAAATGATTTATTTAATGTTCCTTCTGCTACGGGTACAAGCTTTTGAGCTATGGCCTCAATGCACTGGGAGGAAGGAGCATTAGGACTGTAGATTACATGGGAAGTATAATGCTTAATGGCACGAATTACTGCCTTGTCCTCTAAAATGTAACCTAAATTATCGACTTTAATTGGCAAAAACTTGTCTATAACATGGAGAAGGTGCTGGGCTGCTTTTCTAGCTTCTCTCCGATTGTCAGCATGGTTAATAACAAGTTTAATAGGTAGATTTTGATCATGTATGGATAGAACCTTGACTAAGGCATAAGCGTCTGTTAAGGCAGTAGGTTCAGGAGTAGTTATTAAAATAACTTCATCTGAGGCTAGGACAAAATTAATTACATTATGACCTATTCCGGCACTGGTATCTATGATAATAACATCAGCCAGGTTTTCTATTTTTTGAAATTTGGCAATTAGTTTTAAAATCTGGGCATTGCTTAAATTAGCTAATGTTTTTGATCCCGAGTTTCCCGGTACTAAAAAAATTCCTTCTGGGCCTTCAACTATAATATCAAAAATATCCATTTCTAAGCTTAATAGATGCTCTAGATTATAGCGAGACTTAATGTTAAACAGAATATTTGTATTTGCTGTACCTAAATCCGCATCAATAATAAAAGTGCGCAATCCTTTGCGAGCTAAGCTGATTGCTAAATTGACACAAAGATTCGTTTTACCTACTCCCCCTTTGCCGCTGGTCACAGAAATTACTCTTGGTCCTTTTAGTTTTAACCTAGAATTTGTATTTAATACTCGTGGCAAAAGGAGTACTAGGTGAGCATTTTTACCATGCTTTCTTTCGATAACTTCAGCTGTAAGGCAGGAGCCATCGGCGATAATAATTGTTACTTTAGTTCCAATCCCAATAATAACGATTTTACCTGAATCATAGGGTTGGCTGATGGTTAAAAGGTTTCCTTCTAAAGCTAATATTTCTGTGGGATAAATTCCATTATAGAATTCTGACTGAGGTTTCAGTAAAATTTGTTCGCCTTTTTGAAAGTACTTTTCCATTTTTTCACCTTCTAAAAAACCTAAAAAACTAATTAATAAGAATATTCCACTATATACTATTTTTTCCTTTATTGTTAAAATGTTAAAAAATGAGCCTATTTGACAATGTTTTCTGTAAAATAATTTTAATTTATGGAAAAGTTAAAGATTTAGGCGACGAAAACTAAGCTAAATTAGGGAATTGAGCAATTTTTGTCTGTTTTAATCAAACGATTTTTAGCTAAACACTATTTTCTTGGATAATTTGACATAATAGTGATTAGATAATTCTCAGAATAGAAAGCACTATTAAAATAAGCCCTGGCAGCAAAGCAAACTGTTCACCGATTTGTTGGATCCTACTTTGGCGGGCAGTTATATTACCTATGCCGATTAATATAAAATGGGTCAGGCCAAATAAAAAAGGTGTTGTAAAAGGATTATAACCCATTAATGATAATGAGAAAGCTGCTATGGAAGCATCCATAGCTACTGCGAAACCTAGTAATAGTCCTTCAAAGAACTTAATATCGTTTTCATGGTCGATATCTGCTAGCAGCGGATTTTTGAGAATACTAATTAAATTACCCGCTGCCAAATGTTCAGTTATTCTTTTATGATGCTGTGGAGATTTTTCTTTATGCTGCTGCTTATGATTTTGCTTTTGTTTATAGCCTTGCTTTAAAATAAAAACTCCTAAAAAAAGCAAAAGTGCTGCACCAAAATATTGTGCTGATTGAAAAGTAATATACTTTTGTAGAGTATAGCCAATGAGCATTGTTAACATAGAACAAACGATGGGGCAGATGTTAATTGCTAACAATGAAACAAAAGGTATTTTGATTTTTTTTAAGCCAAAGGCAAAGCCGCTCCAAAATCCGTCAATGCTTACTGCTATGGCTAATAAAACAACACTCCAAATATTCATTTTAATCACCCCGCTGCAAATTTCTATAACATACTATGAATGAGTAAATGGAGATGACATACGGAATTGCTGTTAAGTATTGCGTTAATTTATGGATATTAATTTTCTAAGTAATTTGATTAAAAATCATAGAAATCATAGTAATAATAGTAAAAGCAGAGGGGAATTGTAATTAGTTAGCTTGGAAGGTTAATTTTACCTCCTGGATTATTTGGTTCCCGTCGTTACATAATACTTAGGAGGGTTTTTATTTTAGCAGACAGGAGCTGATGTATGTGAGCGAAAAGGATCATGAAACTATTGAAGTTTGGAGAAAGGAAGCGGAGAACCTAGAAGACAGCCGTGAAGAAATGCGAGAAAAGTTTTTGCGAGAAGTTGGGCAAAGGACAGAGGGCATATCTGCAGATAGAGAAAAATTTATTCATGGTTTATATACCGGAAGCCATAAAGTTTTACCGCCAAATAAAGAAAATTAAATTAAAGGCAGGAATTAAATTCCTGCCTTTAATTAATATTTATTACTTGTCAAATATGGCATTAGATTGTATTCCAGCACTTGGTCTGAAATTAATAACTTTTCCTTGACGAAGTTAACTTGCTGCTGATATTGTGTCAGGGGCAGTACTTGTCCTGTGGTAATATTGTAGATGCTTTTGGTATCAGGTAAGTAGCGGATATTACCGTCAACAAATGAGCCGGAACGAAAGATAGTTAAATTATTTTGGGCATTGAAAAGATCTACGCCCATAGCATAAGGATATTGGATACCAAGCAAATTAGCTACAGTAGGCAGTATATCTACTTGACCTCCATTAATATTTTTAATTCCTGTTTCTTTTTCCCCAGGTAAATGTATAAACAAAGGAACTTTTTGGAGCTCAGACCACATTAGGGGTGTATCAGGGACTTGTAAAAAATTTAGTAACTCTTGTTTTTCTGTTTTTGTAATGCCATTATGATCCCCATAAATAACCACAATTGAATTATCCCACAGACCTTTTTGTTGCAGTAACTTGATAAATTCACCTAAGGCAGAATCAGTATAATGAACTGCTTCTAAATAATTCCCGATAAAACTGTTTTCAAACTGACCTAAATTAAGGTTATTGCTTTTTTGAAATGCATCATATGGGTAATGACTGGATAAAGTAATTAAAAAAGAATAAAAGGGTTCCTTTGTTTGTTCCAGTTTATTTACAGCTTGTTTCAAAAAAGATTTATCACTTAAACCCCAGCCTAAAAGGTCATCTTGGGTAAAATTATCTCTACTATAAAATTTCTCAAAGCCTATAGTGTGATACATAGCTGCCCGATTCCAGTAAGTGGGTTTATAAGGATGCATAACTAAAGTTTTATAGTTTTGTGCTTCTAACAACTTAGGTAAAGTAATTAGTTCATTAGTTGTAAACTGAAAGTATGCTGATCCTTCTTTAGCCGGATAATAGGAAACGTTTGTTAAAAATTCAGCATCGGAAGTATTGCCCTGGGCAGTTTGATAATAAAAATTTGGAAAATAAGCTGCTTTTTTAATTAATTGATTTAAGTTTGGAGCAATTTCCTGCCCGTTTACTTTCTTGTTAATTACAAAGTTTTGGAGAGCTTCTACCTGAACAATAATGAGATTTTTGTTTTTAAAAGCACCAAAATATTGAGCCTTATCCTTGTTTTGCAAATTCTTTTGCGCTTGCTGTACAAACCAGGCTTGAATGTTATCCTTATCTTGTGCAGCTAAAACAGGTTGTACAAGCTGTTTTTTAGTAAATTTATAGACATCAAAAACATGGTAGTTTAAGATATTTAATTTTTCGACTAAAAATGTTTGGTCTAAAATATTTACAAAAATGTTTTTGCCCATGATTTTTTCCAAAGCAAGCACATTGTAAGAAATTAGGCCGGTGCCTAAGACTAAAAAAATACCAGCTAAACCTAGCTTCTTTTTCAAAGATACACTCTTTATGGCAGCTTTCTTTTTTATCCAATAGATTAGTGGCAAGTAAAAAAGCAAATCAAAAAGGTAAAAAAGATCTTGTACTTTAAATAAAGAATAAATGCTTTGCTCTAAAGTGCCAACTTGGTTTGCTTGGAATAGGACTGGGATGGAAATAACACTATTGTAATACCTAAAAAATAACAAGTCCGAAATTAAAATAAAGGTGATTAAGGCATCTAGCACAAATAAGACAATGCTGCGTACTTTTAAAGGCAAAAGAATAGTTAAACTAACTAAAATGAAAACCGTAGCAAAGGAAATGAGTACAAGGTTAAAAGAATGAGCTCCCTCAATATTTTCGTTAAAAAGAATGAGTTTTGCTGTAATCAACGCAAAAAACAAAACTAAATCTAAAAAATAACATGATAAAGTTTTTGACTTAAGCACTGAAAGGATCCTTTCTGTATTAAGTATTTGTAATCTTTTATGAACCTTAATCTAGATAGTAACATTATAGATTAAATTACTCTCTTCGCCAAGAACCTTGACAGTTTTTAAAGGATAGTTTACACTACGTATAAGCAAAATCCTTTAAAATGGTACTGTGAGACCAGGAAGGAAGAAATACATTGCCGTACGATGGTAATTATTTTAGCCCGCCCTGGTTTTAGGCAGGCTTTAATTTTATCTTCTGAGCAATAAATAATTTCAGGAGGTGCGGTAATGAATTTAATTGAAAAGGCTAAGATTATGGACGCTGATAAAATGCGTCGATCTTTAGTTCGAATTGCCCACGAAATTGTGGAGAAAAACAAGGGCACCGAAAACTTGGCATTAATTGGCATTCGCCGTCGGGGTGTACCTTTGGCAGAGAGGATAGCTAAGCTGGTTAAAGATATTGAAGGAGTGGATTTGCCTGTAGGTATTCTAGATATAACACTCTATCGTGATGATTTAACTACTCTAGACTATCAGCCTATTGTCCATAAAACTGAAATTCCTTTTCCTGTTTCAGGTAAAAAACTAATTTTAGTTGACGATGTACTTTACACAGGAAGGACTGTGCGTGCCGCTTTAGATGCTATTATTGATTTAGGTCGTCCACAAGTTATTGAGTTAGCAATTCTAATTGACCGTGGTCATCGGGAATTGCCGATTAGAGCCGATTATGTTGGGAAGAACGTTCCAACTTCAAATAAAGAAGTCATTGCTGTTAATTTAACGGAAATAGACGGCGTAGATGAAGTTAAAATTTTAGAAATTGCAGATTGATATCTTCAGAACTCCTTTAAAAATAGTCCCGTGAGACTAGCAAGGGGTGTTAGGGAAGAAGTAGCTAAACCCGAACCTCTTGTAGAGGTTCTTTTTTTATATTCCTATAAGGAGGATTAGCAAATGTGGAAACGCAAAGACTTGTTAGGCCTTAAAGAATTAAGTATTGACGAAATTAATATGATTTTAGATACTGCGGTACCAATGAAAGATATTATTAAACGTACTATTAAAAAGGTGCCTACTTTAAGAGGACGTTCCATGGTAACTCTTTTTTATGAGCCAAGCACTCGTACCAGGACTTCTTTTGAAATGGCTGCCAAATATTTAAGTGCTGATACATCCAGCCTTACAGTGGCTACAAGCAGTGTGGCCAAGGGTGAAACTTTAATTGATACAGGCAGAACCATCGAGGTTATGGGGGCCGATGTAATTGTGATTCGCCATGAGTCTGCAGGGGCTCCGCATCTTCTGGCCCAAAGTGTAGTAGCAAGGGTTATTAATGCAGGGGATGGAATGCACGAACACCCTACTCAAGGGCTCTTAGATCTATTTACTATGCGGGAAAAAAAAGGAGATCTAAGCAACTTAAAGGTAGCTATCCTTGGCGATATTTTGCATAGTCGAGTAGCACGCTCCAACATTTGGGGTTTAACTAAATTTGGGGCTGAAGTTCGAGTCGTAGGGCCAAGTACTTTACTTCCTGGGGAATTTAAAAAAATGGGTGTACAAGTTTTCCATAACGTGGAAGAAGCACTCCGTGGTGTTGATGTAGTCAATGTACTTCGTCTCCAAAAAGAAAGACAAAAGAAAGGGCTTTTGCCTTCCTTACGTGAATATGCCAAAATATTTGGCCTGGACCAAAAACGCTTGTCGCTAGCCAAACCAGATGCTTTAGTTATGCACCCCGGCCCTATGAACCGTGGCGTAGAAATTATGCCGGATGTTTATGACTCCACCCAATCAGTTGTAGATGAGCAGGTTACTAACGGCGTAGCAGTTAGAATGGCAATCCTTTACTTGTTAATGGGAGGGGGAACTGGTAATGAGATTATTAATTAAGGGTGGAAGAATCATAGATCCAGCCAATAATCTAGACAGCATAGGGGATGTTTTAATAGTTGATGGTAAGATAGCTGAGATTAGCGAAAATATTGAAGTTCAAGTTAATAAAACCGTAGATGCTGAAGGAATGATAGTTACGCCTGGTTTAATTGATATGCATGTACATTTTAGAGAGCCTGGATATGAACATAAAGAAACTATTGCTACAGGAACAAGGGCAGCAGCAGCAGGTGGTTTTACTTCCGTAGCATGTATGCCTAATACTAACCCTATTAATGATAATCAAGCTGTTTGTTCTTTGATTAAACAAAAGGCCAAAGAAGAGGGTGTAGTAAAAGTATTCCCCATTGGAGCTGTAACTAAAGGCTCTCAAGGGGAGGAATTGGCTGAAATAGGTGAATTAAAGGAAGCAGGTGTGGTAGCTCTTTCCGATGATGGCAAACCAATTTCTAATGGAGAAATAATGCGCCGAGCTTTAGAATATGCTCAAATGTTTAATCTAACAATTATCAGTCATGCTGAAGATTTAAACTTAGCAGTTGGTGGATTTATGCATGAAGGTTATGTTTCAACTGTTTTGGGTTTAAGGGGTATTCCTTCTGCAGCTGAAGAGACTATGGTAGCCAGGGACATTATTTTAGCTGAACTAACAGGCAGCCCTCTGCATATAGCTCATCTTAGTACAGCAGGCTCTGTCAGAATGGCAAGAGATGCTAAGGCAAGGGGTCTCATGGTGACAGCAGAGGCCACACCTCATCATTTTACCTTAACAGATGAAGCAGTTGTTGGATATCACACAGCAACTAAAGTTAATCCTCCTTTGCGCAGCAGTAGTGACCGAGATGCAATTCTAGCAGGGTTAAAAGATGGAACTATTGACGTAATAGCAACAGACCATGCGCCCCATGCCCGTGAAGAAAAAGAAGTGGAGTATGCTTATGCCCCTAATGGTATGGTAGGTTTAGAAACGGCAGTTCCTTTAGTAGTAAGCCAATTGATTAACCAGGGAATACTTACTTGGAGCGAAGCAATTGCGAAATTAACTGTTAATCCTGCAAGAATTTTAGGACTTCCTTTAGGAACTTTAAGTATTGGCAGCACTGCCGATGTTACCATTATTGACCCTCAGCAAGAAGCAGTTGTGGATACAGCTAAGTTTCAGTCTATGGGCAAAAATTCGGCATTTTCGGGCTGGAAACTGCAAGGGTGGCCAATTTGTACAATAGTAGATGGGCAAATTGTAATGCAATCTGGAAAAATATTAGCCTAGGGGGAGCGCCATGAGCAATCAAGTTCAAGGAAAAATAATTAACCATGTTTATTTAGCCGCTGATGTATATTTAATGGAAATTCTGGCTCCCGAAATTGCCCATATGGCAGTTCCTGGTCAATTTGTCCAAGTCTTATGCAGCCGGTCTTACGAACCTTTATTGCGACGGCCTATCAGCCTCCATTACATTGATGGAGAAAAGGGGCAGATAAGTTTACTTTACCAAGTTAAAGGCAAGGGCACTAGGTTACTGAGCACTATGCCGGTGAATGGTGAAATAGATTTAATTGGGCCTTTAGGAAATGGCTTTACAGTTAGGGGTCAAGGAAAAAAAGTATTAATAGTTGGTGGCGGGATAGGAATTGCTCCTCTTTTACCTGCCGCCAAGGAATTGCAGCTACAAGGAAACCAAGTTACGACGATTCTAGGATTTAATAGTGAGAAAGAAGTGTACAGAACCTCTGAATTTCGAGCTTATGCTCAAAAAATGCTTATTGTGACTAGAGATGGTAGTTTGGGAGAACAGGGTTTAGTTACGGAGCCATTGGAAAGGGAATTACAAAGTGAAGTATACAACAGTGTTTTAGCCTGCGGTCCAGAGGCTATGTTAAAAGCAGTTTGCAGTCTAACCCAAAAATATGCTGTAGAGTGCCAGGTTTCCCTAGAAGCTTACATGGCCTGTGGTATCGGGGCTTGTCTAGGGTGCACTTGCGGAATAAAAAAAGGCCATGAAGAAATTTTAGCTAGAGTGTGCACTGAAGGACCTGTTTTCCCCAGTAAGGCGGTGGTCTGGCATGAATAAAGTAAACTTACAGGTGGATATTGGAGGGTTAATTTTAAAAAATCCCGTTGTCACAGCTTCGGGCACCTTTGGCTCAGGTTTAGAATTTGTGCCTTATTTAAATCTTAATGAATTAGGGGGAGTTGTAGTTAAAGGTACTACTCTTCTGCCCCGTCAAGGAAATGCCGGACAGCGTTTAGTAGAAACTTCAGCTGGATTATTAAACTCTGTAGGATTGCAGAACCCGGGAGTAGATTATTACCTAAAGGAAATTTTGCCAGAACTTAAAAAATACGAGACCAATTTTATTGTTAATATCTCCGGCAATACTGTTGAAGAATATGGGCTCCTAGCTGAGAAATTAAATGTGCCGGGAGTAGCGGCTTTAGAAGTTAATATTTCCTGTCCCAATGTAAAAGCAGGTGGAATGGCTTTTGGCACTGACCCCAAGGAAGGGGCCAAGGTAGTCAAAGCAGTGAAGCAGAATACAAAGCTTCCAGTCATAGTAAAGCTATCTCCTAATGTTACAAATATTGTAGAAATTGCCCAGTCAGTTGAAGAGGCAGGGGCAGATGCTCTTTCCTTAATTAATACACTTTTAGGCATGGCTATTGATGTGCAAAGAAGAAAACCGATCCTGGGTAATATTATGGGAGGGTTATCGGGACCCTGCATTAAACCTGTAGCACTGCGCATGGTTTGGCAAGTTTTTAAAGCGGTGAAAGTACCCCTTATAGGCATGGGAGGAATTACAACGGTAGAAGATGCTTTAGAGTTTATTTTAGCCGGCGCAACTGCAGTATCTATTGGTACGGCTAATTTTAGGAATCCAAGAGTATCTGCAGAAATAGCAGCAGGTCTAGAACAATACTGTTTGGAAAACGGCATCCAAGATATTAAGGAACTTATTGGAGCAGCCCATTCTTAAAGCTAGTAAGGCCGCTTCTAAAACATATAGTAGGGGGATGGATAATGTCTAAGATAAAAGAACGTTTAATTGTGGCTTTAGATGTAGATACTTTGCAGGAAGTAGAGACACTAGTAAAAATGTTAGGCCCCCATGTGGGTATGTTTAAAGTTGGTTTGCAATTATATACAAGTTTAGGTCCCCAAGTACTTAAAACTATTCACGAATTAGGCGGAAAGATTTTTGCTGATTTAAAACTCCATGATATCCCAAATACAGTAGCCCAAGCCAGCCGGGTTTTAACAAGCTTTGGCGTCCAAATGCTCAATGTCCATGCTTCTGGTGGTTTAAAAATGATGACAGCTGCGGCTCAGGCAGTAGAGGAAGAAGCAGCAAAGAAGGGTATAAAAAAGCCACTTTTAATAGCAGTTACAGTTTTAACCAGTTTAGGCCAAGAAGATTTGGCGGAAGTAGGTTTGCCTGAATCTCCAGAGAATACTGTAGTCAGATGGGCCAAATTAGCACAACAGGCAGGTTTAGACGGTGTTGTGGCTTCGCCGCAAGAGACTTCCTTAATCCAATCAGCTTGTGGTGCTGAGTTTTTAACTATTACCCCTGGTGTCCGTCCCTTAGGCGCTGAGGCAGGAGATCAAAAAAGAATTACCACGCCCAAAGAAGCAATTAAAGCTGGGTCGTCTTACTTAGTAATCGGCAGGCCCATAACAAAGTCTAAAAATCCCATAGAAACAGTAAAAGCAATTCTTGCGGAAATGGAGGAAGGTTTATGTTAAATCAAAAAGAAATTGAACAAATATTTCTAGATTCAGAAGCTTTACTACAGGGACATTTTCGTTTAACTTCGGGGAGACATAGCGACCGTTATATTCAATGTGCAAAAGTGTTGCAATATCCTGAGTATACAACTAAATTATGCGGCGAATTAGCAAGGCGTTTTCAGAATACAGGAGTTGAATTAGTTGTAGGTCCTGCCATGGGAGGAATAGTAATAGCTTATGAAGTGGCCAGGCAGCTTAATGTCCAAACATTTTTTGCAGAACGGGAAGACAATGAAATGAAATTTCGCCGGGGATTTGCCATTAAACCAGGGCAAAAAGTCCTAATTGTAGAAGATGTTATTACTACTGGAGGCTCTGTTTTGGAAGTAATAAATCTTGTACGTGCTGCAGGAGGAGAAGTAGTTGGAGCCGGTGTACTAGTTGACAGAAGTGCTGGGAAAATTAATTTAGGAGTTCCTACAGAAAGCCTGCTGTCTTTTGAAGTTCAATCTTATCCTCCGGAAGAGTGCCCTCTTTGTCAAGAGGGGATAGAATTAGTTAAGCCAGGCAGTAGAAAAGTATGATAAAAGAGCCCTGCAATTTAAGCTAATTTTAAAATTGCAGGGCATATTTTTAATTGTTACTGTTGTTGGTAAGTTTAGAAATTAGATCTTCTGTAGGAGTAATATAAATTGTTTGGTTATGTTCAAAAATTACCATGCCTGGTTTAGCCCCGGCAGGTTTTTTTACATATTTTTTTAAAGTATAGTCTACAGGAACTTGACTGGAGTGCTGGCCTTTACTGTAGTAAGCTGCTAAATGAGCTGCCTCGAGTAAGGTTTGGTCGGGAACTTTTTTCCCTTCAGTTTTGATGATCACGTGGGAGCCCGGTAGATCCTTTACATGAAGCCATAAATCATCGTCTTTAGCAAATTTAGTAGTTAACCAGTCATTTTGCTTATTATTTTTACCAATATAGATATGGAATCCTTCGCTTGAAGTGAAAACCAAAGGCTCTATTTTTTGCTGCTTTTCTATTTTGCTTTTCTTACCTGGCTTTAAATTAGGAGGAGAAATGTAATTGGCAGCAATCATTTCATTTTTAATTTCTGCTAATTCTGCCAGCTGTGTTGTTTGTTCTACACTTTGCAAGATACTATCTAAATAATTTATTTCTGCCAGCGTAAAATTGAGTTGCTCCTGTGCTTTAACAGCTCCTGCTTTAGCTTTATTATATTTTTTAAAATATGCTTGGGCATTCTGGACAGGAGAAAGTTCCGGGTTGACTTGGATTTGGACCTTTTTATTTTCCGGATGGTAAAAATTTTCTACAGTTATTACCTTTTCTCCTTTGGCAATGCGATAGATATTAGCTGTTAGGAGTTCACCATAAATCCGAAAGGGCTCTGCTTTTTTAGCTAGTGCTATTGTTTCTTCTTGTAGTAAACGTTTCTTGTGATTCTTTTCCAACTCCTTCTGCAGTACTTTGGCTAAAGTGTGCTTTTCTTTAGCCAAATCTTCCTTCTCTTGCTTTTCTTTAAAAAAAGCATCAAGTGCTTCGCTCATGGAAGGAAATTTTACGGCAGCAACATTAGCTAAGTGCTCCAAGTTCAGAAAGGAAAAATCTTTTGGCCCTTCATGATCATAATACAAGGTAGGTTTGGATTGTTTGGTGCTTACTAAAGTAGTTATTTGCTGTAATCCCTGCCAAAGCCTAGTTAAATCGTAATCACCTATGACATCAAGAACCACGTCTTGCTCCAATCCTGCCCGGAAAACTACTTCTCTGGCCAGTAAGGAGCTAAAACCGCTAAAGTTGTTGACTAAAGCTTTTTGTACCTTAATGTTATATTCGTTATTTAGTAAAACAGACCGAAATTTATCCTCAGTTAATTCCAAGGGATTTATTTTACCTTGATTAGGTGGTTCAATGTAAGTTCTGCCAGGCAGTACTTCCCTGTGCCTGCTTACAGCATGGGTATAGCGTTTCATTCCATCGATAATAGTGTTTTTTTCTTTATCCAGCAAGATTACGTTGCTATGTTTGCCCATTATTTCAATTACTAATTGTTTTGCTTTAAGCTGTCCTAATTCATCTAGGGCTTCGATAGTAATAATTAACTGCCTTTCTAAGTTTTGCTGCTGCAAAGCAATAATTTTTCCGCCTTCTAAATGCTTTCTCAAAACCATACAAAATATTGGAGGGTTTAAGGGATTGGGAAAATTGACAGAAGTTAAATGAATTCGGCAGTTATAAGCATGAGTTGAAATCACTAATTTATAGTTACCTGAGCGTTGGCGAATATGTAAAATCAATAAGTCAGCATTAGGTTGATATATTTTATCAATCCGTCCTGCTAATAATTTATCTGTTAACTCTTCCTTGACTGTAGACATGACAAATCCATCAAAAGCCATAAATTTTCTCCTTAGTATAACATTTTTACCTTATTGTAGCTAATAATTTTAACTGCTGCAACTTATAGGTCATGTTTATATTCCTACTGGAATATGATACTAAAGGTGGAAGTCCTTACTTGGAGGTGGAGTCATGAGGGAAATAAAGTGGTTTCAGCTTGATGTCAGCAAAGTATTATCAATACTTGGCAGCGACCTGGAGCAGGGGCTAAGTAGCAAAGAAGCTCAAATAAGGTTAGATGAGGTTGGACCTAATTTACTTCAACAAAGAAAAAAAATAGCGCCCTTGTACATTTTTTTAGAACAATTTAAAGATTTTATGGTATTAGTTCTAATTGCTGCAGCCTTAGTTTCTGGTATGCTGGGAGAAATTGCTGATGCCATAACTATTTTGGCCATTATAATATTGAATGCAATTTTAGGCTTTGTGCAAGAGTTTAGGGCAGAGAAATCTATGGAAGCATTAAAAAATTTGGCTGCTCCTACAGCTACTGTGCTTCGGGATGGAAAAATTCAATCAATCGCAGCCAGAGATTTAGTTCCTGGTGATGTTATTGAATTAGAAGCTGGGGATCGTATACCTGCTGATGCCCGGATTTTAGAAGCGGTTAACATGGAAATCGATGAATCCCTTCTAACTGGTGAATCACAAACAGTCAGCAAAGAAAACAAAATACTTGAAGAAGATGCTGGCCTTGCTGATCAAAAAAACATGGTGTTTTCTGGAACTGCTGTTGCCACTGGTCGTGCCAGAGCAGTTGTAGTTGCAACTGGAATGCATAGTGAAATGGGTAAAATTGCGGGAATGATGCAAAGTGTGGAAGAAGAAGAGACACCTTTGCAAAAGCGGTTGGCTCAGTTGGGCAAATGGCTGGTTGTTTTTTGTTTATTAATTTGTGCCCTTGTTGTTCTAACGGGTATTCTGAGAGGCGAACCTATCTATCAAATGTTTTTAACAGGAGTCAGCTTGGCAGTTGCGGCAATTCCAGAGGGGCTGCCGGCCATTGTAACGGTTGCTTTAGCTTTAGGTGTGCAAAAAATGATTAAAAGAAATGCTATTGTACGTAAATTAACAGCTGTAGAAACTTTAGGCTGTGCTACAGTTATTTGTTCTGATAAAACAGGAACCCTAACCCAAAATGAAATGACTGCTCGAGAAATTTTTTGTAGCGGAAAGATAATTAAGATAACCGGTCAAGGCTATGAGCCCCGGGGTATTTTTCAATGGCAAAACGAAATTTATGATTATAACTCAGATCAAACTTTAAATCGACTGCTTAAAACTTGCGCTCTTTGTAACAATGCCCAGTTGAAAGAACCAAAGAAAAATGGAATCTTTGCGCGAGAAGGGAAAAAAGAAAATTGGCAGATTGTAGGGGATCCTACAGAAGGAGCTTTATTAGTTGCAGCGGCCAAAGGTAATTTATTAAGAGAAAAAATTGAACAGCGAGAACAAAGGGTTTGGGAAATACCTTTTGATTCAGACCGAAGAAGAATGTCCGTTGTTTATCAAAATACGGAAAACAAACTAGGCTCAAAGATTGTTTATGTTAAAGGGGCTCCCGATATAATTTTAAATTTATGCCAGAATGTTGAAATGGATGGAAACTCTATTCCCTTAACAACAGATGCTAGACAGAAAATTTTACAGGAAAATGATCGAATGGCCGCCGAAGCTTTAAGGGTTCTGGGGGTTGCCTACAGGAAGCTGGAAGGGAACGAAGGAGAAGAAATGGAGGACCTAGAATCTAAGTTAACTTTCCTAGGTTTAATTGGTATGATTGATCCTCCACGACCTTCTGCCGTCAAAGCTATAGGCGTATGTAAAAATGCAGGTATAAAAACAGCTATGATTACAGGGGATCATCAGGTAACTGCTCAAGCTGTTGCTCAAGAATTAGGTTTGGCTGTTAGCCCAGACCAAGTTATAACAGGTAAAGAATTGGATCAGTTAAGTGATGATGAATTAAACGAAAGAGTGAATAATTTAGCAGTATATGCTAGGGTTTCACCTAAACATAAGCTGCGGATTGTAAAAGCTCTTAAATACAACGGTCAGGTTGTAGCTATGACAGGTGACGGAGTTAATGATGCCCCAGCCGTAAAAGAGGCTGATATCGGTGTAGCCATGGGGAAGACAGGGACAGATGTAACGAAAGAAGCTTCTGCTATGGTTTTGGCGGATGATAATTTTGCTACTATTGTGGCGGCAGTTGAAGAAGGCAGAGCTATTTATGATAATATTCGCAAATTCATTCGCTATTTATTAGCCTGTAATGTAGGCGAAGTTTTAACCATGTTTTTAGGGGTCTTATTTTCTCTGCCCTTACCCCTTTTACCAATTCAGATTTTATGGGTTAATCTAGTCACTGATGGCCTGCCGGCATTAGCTTTAGGAGTGGATGATGCAGATGAGGATATTATGCAGCGTAAACCTAGGCATCCGAAGGAAAGTATTTTTTCTCATGGCTTATGGGCAAAGATAATCATCAGCGGTTTGGAAATAGGCTTGGGAACTCTGCTTGTCTTTGGGCTGGCAATCTATTTAAGTAATGGTGATCTGGTTTTAGCTAGGGCCATGGCGTTTACAACTCTGGTAATTTATCAATTATTCTATGTCTTTGATTGTAAATCAGAAAAGCATTCGGTTTTTGAAATAGGTATATTGAAAAATCCGTATTTAGTGCTGGCTGTTTTATGTTCTCTACTCATGCAATTAGCAGTTGTTTATATTCCTGCCCTGCAGCCAATATTTAAAACAACCTCTTTAAATGCTTATCATTGGCTATTGATTTTATTGCTGCCAGGTGGAAAAATGTTCTTAAAAGCTATTGCTCATTACATAGTTAAACCTATTTGCCGTAAATTAATTTATCTTAAAGCATAATTATCTTAGATAACAATCTTACTGTTGACAGTAAATTGCATTCTATGTTACTATTACCACAACTTTTTTAGAATTGTAAAAAATTATATTGTTTTTAATGAAGGGACATACTTCTTTGTGGGAACATTGAAGTTGTCCCCTATTTTCAATTTAGAGGTTCTAGGTGTAAGCTTAGCCTTAAGGTGGAGATGAAAAAATGAAATTTACGAAAATGCATGGCTTGGGTAATGATTTTATTATTATTGAAGAAAAAGAACTTAGTCAGGATACAAAGCTGCCTGAACTGGCGGTACAGCTTTGTAACCGCCATTTTGGTATAGGGGCAGATGGTTTAATTATAGTACTTCCTTCCGATACTGCTGATATTCAAATGCGGATTATAAATTCCGATGGCAGTGAACCTGAAATGTGTGGTAATGGTATTAGGTGTTTTGCTAAATACGTTTATGAGCAAGGTATTGTAAGTTCGCCTAAAATAAAAGTTCAAACTTTAGCAGGTATTATAGTACCAAGTTTAGAAGTTATAGAAGGAGAAATAACCGGAATTTGTGTGGATATGGGAGAGCCTTGTTTGACACGTTCTAAAATTCCTATGTTAGGAGAACCGGGACAAGCTACAACTGATTATCTCAATATTGATGGCAAACAGTATAAAATAACAGCTGTTTCCATGGGAAATCCCCACTGCGTTATCTATGTAGATAACATTTCCGCTGTACCCTTGGAAGAATTGGGTCGCAAAATCGAAACTCACCCTATTTTCCCTAAGAAAACCAATGTGGAATTTGTGCAGAAAATAAACAACAATGAAGTAATGATGAAAGTCTGGGAGCGGGGAGCTGGCGTAACATTAGCCTGTGGCACAGGTGCATGTGCAGTTGCTGTTGCTGGAGTTTTAAATAATGTTAATGGACGGAAAGTTACTGTTCATTTAGCAGCAGGAAATTTAGAGATAAATTGGGATGAAGAGAATAACCACGTTTATATGACTGGTCCAGCAGAAACTGTCTTTACTGGCGATTATTATGTAGGAGGAAACAAGAATGAAAGAAGCTCAAAGAATTAAAAAATTACCCCCTTATTTATTTGCTAGAATTGAAAAAAAAATAGCTGAAGCCAAAGAACAAGGAATTGATATAATTAGTTTAGGCATTGGAGATCCTGACTGCCCAACACCTGATCATGTAATTAAGAAATTAGTTGAAGAAGCTCATAATCCGGAAAATCATCAGTATCCATCTTCTGTTGGAATGCTAACCTACCGTCAAGCTGTAGCAGATTGGTATCAAAAGCGTTTTAATGTAGAGTTGGATCCAAAAACAGAAGTTGTAACTCTAATCGGTTCCAAAGAGGGAATTGCCCATATTAATTTTTGTTATGTAGATCCGGAAGATATAAACCTAGTACCTGACCCCGGTTATCCTGTCTACGGAATTGGCACATTGCTGGCTGGGGGAAGCCCTTATCTAATGCCTCTAAAAGCAGAAAATAAATTTTTGCCGGATTTAGGGGCTATTCCAAGTGATGTGGCTAAAAAAGCCAAATTAATGTTTCTTAATTATCCTAATAATCCAACAGGTGCATTAGCTTCTCTTGATTTCTATCAGGATGTTGTAGCTTTTGCCAAAGAGTACGATGTCATTGTTTGTCATGATGCAGCCTATAGTGAGGTTTGTTTTGAAGGTTATCATGCACCTAGCTTTTTAGAAGTTCCTGGTGCGAAAGAAGTTGGTATTGAATTTAATTCTCTTTCCAAGCCTTATAATATGACTGGCTGGAGAATTGGCTGGGCTGCTGGCAGGTCTGATGTCATTGAAGCTTTAGGCCGATTGAAGTCTAATGTGGATTCAGGTGCTTTCCAAGCTGTCCAGTACGCTGGCATTGAGGCTCTTACTGGAAGCCAGGAATGTGTAAAAAAAATGCAGGAGATTTATCGTGAACGTCGAGATATAGCAGTAGACGGACTAAACGCCATGGGCTGGAATCTAGAAAAGCCAAAGGCAACCTTCTATTTATGGGTACCAGTGCCTAAGGGCTATACTTCTGCAAGCTTTGCTGAGTTGGTTCTTGATAAAGCAGGAGTAATAGTTACTCCTGGCAACGGCTATGGTGAGTATGGAGAGGGCTATTTCCGTATTTCTCTTTGTATTCCTAAAGAAAGAATTGCAGAAGCTTTGCAACGGATGCAGCAGGCTATTGGCAAAGTAGAATTTTAAAAGTATCTGTATACCTTAATTGGATGGAGGTAATTGAATAATGCCTGAATATTCCATTAGAGATCTTAATTTAGCTCCTCAAGGGAAGCTAAAAATTGATTGGGTAAAGGAACATATGCCTGTTTTAAGGGCAATTGAAGAAGAATTTAAGGAAAGTAAGCCTTTTGCCGGTAAAAAAGTAGTTATTTGCCTGCATTTAGAAGCAAAAACGGCTTATTTAGCAAAGGTTGTTCAAAGTGGCGGTGCGGAGGTAACTGTTACAGCAAGCAACCCTCTTTCCACACAAGATGACGTTGTGGCTTCCCTAGTTCAAGATGGCATTGGTGCTTTCGCTTGGTACGGAGCTACAGATCAAGAGTATAAGGAACATCTACATAAGGCTCTAGATTTTGCGCCGGACCTGATTATAGATGATGGCGGTGATTTGGTTTCCACAATCCATACAGAAAGACGGGAATTGCTGCCGAAAATCCGTGGGGGAGCTGAGGAAACAACAACCGGCATTCTGCGGTTAAAAGCACTGTCAAATGAAGGTATTCTCCGTTTTCCCATGATTGGTGTAAACGATGCCTTGTGCAAATATTTGTTTGATAATAGATATGGAACAGGACAATCTGTTTGGGACGGAATTATGCGCACTACGAATTTAGTGGTAGCCGGAAAAACAGTTGTTGTAGTAGGATATGGCTGGTGCGGCAAAGGCGTGGCTATGCGTGCTAAGGGATTAGGGGCAAAAGTTATTGTAACAGAAATTGATCCCATTAAAGCAACTGAAGCAATGATGGATGGTTTCCGAGTTATGCCTTTAATTGACGCTGCACCTCTTGGTGATTTCTTTGTTACCGTTACTGGAAATCTAAATGTTATTTCTAAAAAGCACTTTGAGGTCATGAAGGATAGAGCAGTAATGGCCAATGCAGGCCATTTCGATGTTGAAATTAGCAAGCCGGATTTAAACAGCCTAGCTGTTAGCAAAAGAACTGTACGAAAGAACATTGAAGAATATGCATTGCAAGATGGACGGAAAATTTATTTGCTGGCTGAAGGCAGATTAGTCAATTTGGCAGCAGGAGATGGCCACCCTGCTGAAATTATGGATATGACTTTTGCTCTTCAAGCTCTAGCACTACAGTATGTAGACGAAAATTTCGGCAAGTTAGACCCTAAATTACACTTAGTTAGTCCGGAAATTGATAAAAGGGTTGCTAATCTTAAATTACAAAGCCTAGGGATTAATATTGATTCTTTAAGCGAAGAACAGAAAAAATATTTGGCTGGCTGGGAAATGCAATAAGAGCTAGGAGCCTTGGAAGTAAGTTTGCTATTCCAAACTTAGACCAGGGCTCTTTTTCCTATAGATGAGATGATATGGTTTACATTTAATATGTCAATAATATGGACAGTTAGGAATGGAGGGCGGTAGATAAATGGCAAGCAGTATGACCGGATATGGGCGGGGAGAAGCAATAGGTTCAGGTAAAAAAGTAATTGTTGAAATGAAATCAGTTAATCATCGTTTTTTAGAAATTATGGTACGGCTGCCTAGAGTATATCACAAATTTGAAGAAAGAATTAAATCCTTAATCAAAGATACTTTTGTACGAGGCAGGATTGATATCTTTATTAATATTGAGGAAATGGAAGAAAAAAAGCGTCAGGTTAAAGTTGACAAGGAATTAGCGATGGCTTATTATAATTCTTTGAAGGAATTAACTGAAATTCTGGATATTTCGGAGAATATTGGGGTTCAAAATATTGCCCAATACCCTGACGTACTTCAAGTAAGTGAATTGGAAGAGGATAATGAAGCCTTTTGGCCTTTGATGGAGGACGCATTAAAAAATGCAGTTCAGGAAATGACTGTAATGCGTGAAGAAGAAGGCAACCGCTTAAAAAATGATTTGCTCCTTAGAAAACAGGAATTGGTCAATTATTTGCAAGAGATTAAAAAACGTTCTAGTTCCGTTGTTGAGGAATACAGGATAAAATTAGAGAATAGGATTCAGGAGATTTTAGGGGATGTGCCTGTTGATCCTAATCGGCTTGCCTTGGAAGTAGCCTTAATTGCTGATCGTTCATGTATTACGGAAGAGTTAGTCAGATTAGACAGCCATTTTATGCAGCTTGAAGAGATATTAAATGGTCATGGTTCTGTGGGACGCAAATTAGATTTTTTAATCCAAGAAATGCATCGTGAGATAAATACAATCGGTTCAAAATCCAGTGACTTGGAGATAAGCAAAAAAGTAGTTGAAGTAAAAAGCGAAATTGAAAAGATTAGAGAACAAGTACAGAATCTTGAGTAATTCGTAGCTGTTCCATGTTTCTATTTCAACGGGGGGGTGTATTTGTGGAAATAAAACTAATTAATATTGGTTTTGGCAACATTGTCTCGGCCAATAGAATTGTTGCCATTGTAAGTCCAGAATCAGCTCCAATTAAAAGAATAATTCAAGAGGCAAGAGAACGGGGAATGCTAATTGATGCTACATATGGACGGCGGACAAGAGGAGTTATTGTTACAGACAGCGATCATGTTATTCTATCTGCAGTACAACCTGAAACAGTAGCTAATCGGCTAAATACCAAGGAAGCAATTAGTTTGCCGGAAGGGGTAGAATAAAGTGAGTTCCTTTGGTTTATTAATCGTAATTTCCGGCCCTTCAGGAGCAGGGAAAGGTACTATTTGCCAGGAACTTTTATCCCAACTTCCTGAGTTGAATTATTCTATCTCAGCCACTACTCGTCACCCTAGAGTAAATGAAAAAGACGGCATCAATTATTATTTTTTAACTAAAGAAAAGTTTGAACAAATGATTGAACAGAAAGAGTTTTTAGAATGGGCGCGAGTTTACGATAACTACTATGGTACCCCGAAAAAAAAAGTATTAGAAGTGTTGGAACGAGGGGAGAATATTGTTTTAGAAATCGATATTCAGGGAGCCAAGCAAATTAAAGAGCATTACCCTGAAGGCATATTTATTTTTATTGCCCCTCCTTCATTAAAGGAACTAAAGAATAGAATTACCAAACGTGGTACTGATGCAGAGGAGGTTATTAAAAAAAGGCTTGGTTGTGCCCATGAAGAATTAAAGCAATTAGTAAATTATGACTACGTAGTAGTTAACGACCATCTACAAAACGCTGTGGAAAAAGTTAAAGCTATAATTACAGCAGAACAATGTAAGCCTGCTCACTTAAGAAGTAGAAATGTAGATAATTTACAAGGCGATGAATAAGTGCATAATAAAAGTTGCTTATTGGAGGTAAGTCAATGAATAAGCCAACAATAGATGAGTTAATGAGGTATGTGGATAGTAAGTATACTCTGGTAGTTGTAGCGGCTAAAAGGGCACGTTCATTTACTGAAAGTCCTGAAACTCTTAGCGCCAAAGGGATCAAGCCTGTCACCAGGGCACTTGAAGAAATTGCTGCTGGTAAAGTTTCTTATGAAAGAACAAAAACAGGAATTAAATAAATAGCAGGTGAGGGCAATGGAAAAAAGTTCAAAAACTATTATAGTTGGGGTTACTGGAGGTATTGCTGCTTATAAATCGGTGGAACTTGTTAGCAGCTTAGTTAAACTAGGCCACGAAGTACATGTGATTTTAACTAAGTCTGCTCAAGATTTTATTACTCCTTTAACTTTTCAAACTATTACAAAGCAGCATGTTTGGCTGGACCAACTTAATTTGGATAGGGAAGAATATGTGCCTCATGTAGATTTGGGAGCAAAGGCCGATTTAGTAGTTATTGCTCCTGCTTCTGCAAATACTATCGCTAAAATTACTTGGGGGCTGGCAGATAATATTTTAACTTCCACAATTTTAGCCACTAAAGCACCAATTTTATTGGCTCCTGCCATGAACGTAAATATGTACCAAAATACTGTCACTCAAGGTAATTTAAATAGGCTTAAGGAATTGGGATGCTATTTTGTAGAGCCTGAAGAAGGAATATTAGCTTGTGGAGTAGTTGGTAAGGGAAGATTAGCAGCCACCTCGAAAATTTTAGAAGCTATTGATAGAATACTTTATCCAAATCTTGATTTCCTTGGGAAAACAGTCTTGATTACAGCTGGTGGAACCCAGGAAGCCATAGATCCTGTACGTTATATAGGTAACAGAAGTTCAGGGAAAATGGGTTTTGCTTTAGCACGAGAAGCCCAAAGAAAGGGAGCCAGGGTGATTTTAGTTGCAGGGCCTACGCATATTGAACCTCCTTTAGGCGTGGAATACTTTCCCATTGTAAGCTCTCAAGAAATGTATGATAAGGTGCTGGAATTTTATTCGATTTCGGATATTGTTCTAATGGCTGCAGCAGTTGCAGATTATAAGCCCACTATTAGTTTTACCAAGAAGCATAAAAAAGAGTCCGGTAATCTAGTGTTAGGGTTGCAAAGGACTCCTGATATTTTATTCGAACTTGGTCAAAATAAGAAAGAGCAAATATTAGTAGGATTTGCAGCAGAAACAGAAGATTTACTGGCTAATGCGGAAGCAAAGCTAAACAAAAAGAATTTAGATTTAATCGTAGCTAATGATATTACTAAGCCTGGGGCAGGCTTTAATAGTGACACTAATATTGTCACCCTAGTATTTCCTAACGGAAAGAAAGTTGCCCTTCCCCAGTTACACAAAGCTGATATAGCTGCAAAAATTTTAGATGCTGTTACGGAATTACCGCTATTCAAGTTAAAAAAACAGTAAATGGGGGGGAATACAATAATATGGTAAGGAAATTATTTACTTCTGAGTCAGTAACTGAAGGTCATCCTGATAAGATATGTGACCAAATATCAGATGCTGTGTTAGATGCAATTTTTGAAAAAGATCCCAATGCCCGAGTGGCCTGTGAAACTTCGGTAACAACAGGTTTAGTTTTAGTATCTGGTGAAATTACAACAAACTGCTATGTGGATATCCCTAAAATAGCTCGGGAAACTATTCGTTCCATCGGTTATGATAGGGCTAAATATGGTTTTGACTGTGAAACTTGTGCTGTTCTGACAGCAATTGATGAGCAGTCAGTTGATATCGCCTTAGGAGTTGATCAAGCTTACGAGGCTAAGCATGGTGAAATGACTGAAGCTGAAATTGAAGCAACCGGAGCAGGAGATCAGGGCATGATGTTTGGTTATGCTACTAATGAAACTCCTGAATTAATGCCTATGCCAATAGCTTTAGCTCACAAATTAGCTAAAAGGTTATCGGAATTACGGAAAAGTGACGAACTAAGCTATTTACGGCCTGATGGAAAGTCACAAGTTACCGTTGAGTATGAAGACAATCGGCCTGTAAGAGTTGATACAGTAGTAATTTCAACTCAACATAGCCCCGATGTAAGTCAAGAAAAGATTTATAACGACTTGTTGGAAAAAGTTATAAAACCTATTATCCCCAGCGAATTTATAGATGCTGATACTAAATACTTTATTAACCCAACTGGTCGATTTGTCATTGGCGGCCCCCAAGGTGATGCTGGCCTGACAGGTCGAAAAATTATTGTTGATACATATGGAGGAATGGCTAGACATGGAGGCGGAGCATTTTCTGGCAAGGATCCCACAAAAGTAGACCGCTCAGCTGCCTATGCAGCACGTTATGTAGCTAAAAATATTGTTGCTGCAGAGCTGGCAGACCGCTGTGAAATACAACTAGCCTATGCTATTGGTGTTGCCCATCCGGTATCAATTATGGTTGATACCTTTGGTACGGGAAAAGTTGATGATGAAACCTTAGTTAAACTAATCAGGGAAAATTTTGATTTGCGCCCGGCAGGTATCATAAAAACTTTGGATTTGCGTAGACCTATCTATAAACAAACTGCTGCCTATGGCCATTTTGGTAGACTAGACTTAGATTTACCATGGGAACGGACTGATAAAGTAGAAGCTTTGAAAAAGGGCGCAGCTGAAAAATAGGCACTGGCATTTGCCAGTGCTTCTTATTTGGCCAGCTCGTAGATAGCTGCCGCCATAATCTGTACATTTTTTAAGATATGGTCAATACTCATGTGCTCGTCAGGTTGATGGTCTTGATCAGGCTCTCCAGGAAAGGTTGGTCCAAAGGCTACGATATTAGGCATTGCTTTGGCGTAAGTTCCTCCTCCGATTGCAAGTAATTCAGCTTCTTGCCCCGTTTTTTCCTCATATACTTTTTTCAGAGCCTGAATTAAAGGGGTATTGGGTTCTACATAGAGGGGAGGGTCATGCCTTATTTCTTGAAGTTCAATATTGGCATCATCTAACATTTTTTGTAATTGAGGCATAAAATCTTCATATTTTTTAGTTACAGGGTACCTAATATTAAGTTCAAATGCTATTTGATTTTCGGAAAGTTTAATTGTACCTAGGTTAACTGTTAATTTACCCGATATACTGTCTTGAAGGCTAATGCCCAGACTTTGGCCATCAGTTTCCTGGTGAATTTTTTCTGCTACAAACTCACCTAGTTGTTTTAGTTTGGGGTCTAAATCAAGATCCTTTAAAAAAACTATTAAAGGTGTTATTGCATTTTTACCAATTTCTGGAGTGCTGCCATGGGCAGTTATCCCGTAGGATTTAATTAGTAATTGTGTTCCTTTTTCCAATTGCAATGAGTCGTTGGGCTGTAGCTGCTGGTAAATTTTATCTAGCTGCTCCTGGCTGCCTATAATTGTAGCTTCAGCGTAGGAAGGTACAGCATTGGAGGCAGTTCCTCCTTTTAAATCTTTCAAGATAAGGGGACCATGTTGAGGGGAAATATTTTTTACACATAAGCAGTCAACAATTCCCTTTTCAGCGTAAATAATCGGATAAGCCCCATCGGGGGTAAAACCTGCTACAGGAATTTCTTCACCCTGGTCCACATAGTGCTTCACGCATTTACTGCCGTTTTCTTCATTAGTGCCAAAGATAATGCGCACTCTCTTTTTGAGAGGAAGCTGTAAATCTTTAATGGCTTTTAAAGCAAATAAAGTTCCAATAATGGGACCTTTGTCATCTACAATTCCCCGTCCATATATTTTCCCATGGTCAATGATTGCTCCAAAGGGCGGGTAAGACCAGCCTTCTCCTGGGGGAACTACATCTAAATGACCTAAAACTGCGATCATTTCTTCCCCTGTACCGTATTCTGCATAGCCAACCATGTTATCCAAGTTAACTGTTCTAAAGCCTAATTTTTTAGCCAAATCTAAGGCGTATTCCAGGGCTTGATTAACTCCTTGTCCGAAAGGCATTTTATGTAGGGGTAAATCTTGGACGCTTTTAATTTTAATACATTCTCGAATTGCTTCAACAATTTGGTCTTGAAGTTGAATAATTTGTTGATCTAACATGGGAAACACCACTTTTCTATAACATTTTTCTTCGGATATTTTAATTTTATGCTTTTAAGAATTATTATTCTACTTTTCACTTATAAAATTCAAAAGTCCACAAATTAATGTGGATTTACTTAGCTATTATAAATGTTTTTTTATTTTCTAGACCTGTTGAATTATATTTTTCACGATAATAAGCTGTGACAAGTTTATCTAATTCCTCACTCTTTTTTAGCACGAAAGGACTAGTTAGAGGTGTTCCGTTAAGTACAAGTTGATTCAATTCTTCCCTTAGCTTATTAATAAGATTTGTCATTGCACAAGTCCCCTGATTAGTAATTACAACATGACAAATTATAACAAGAACAGGCTGATTTTATCAATAGTAATATAAAAGTAATTATGGTTTAAATTCGTTTCAAAATATTAAGGTGTTCTTCTCATGTATTAAGGTAATTTTTAATTTCAACCAGTACCAATAAACCCCTTCTAAAATACTATATTTATTAAAAGAATAGGGAGGATGAAAAAATGAAAATAAATACTACTCTTAACCTAAGCCCAGTGGAAATTTCGAAAATCATTGCAAAAGTTATGGAGCAAACTAAAGATACTGTTGATGAGATTGTAAGCATAAATATTTGGGAGGAATTTGGTGACTTAGTTTATCAGCCCTATTGTAAAAAGGAAATTGGACGAATTAAACGTTCATCTGAATAACAACAATTCTTAATGTTCTTTTTTGGTTTCCGGGTAAAATTTCACAAAGCTTTCCAAAGTGAATTCTTTTAGACTGCTTAGAACATCTGAAATTAACCTAAAAAAACAACTTGGAATTTCACCATTTTGCAAGTTCTTTTTAATACAGGGATCACAGCCTTTAAGATAGTTTTGAGGATGAAATTGGCATCTAGATCTTGACAAGTGCAAAAGTTTTTTATTGGATTCATAAAATCCTCCTCATATTATCATAATTTCTATTTATTTGGTTATAATACTATAATTAAATTATAACTGATTTTCTAAAGGAGGAACAATAATGAGTATTATTTCCCACGAGCATACTCACGAACATCCTGAAATTAGACACACTCATATTCATGCCCATGATGGAGTACTCCACGAGCATGAACACATTCATGCAGTTTACACCCATAGTCACGAGCATGATCATGTAACAGGTGATGAACATACTCATGACCATATGCACCACGAGCATGAGCATCTTCACTAAAAATAGCTTACTAAATACCAAGAATAAAAATATAATACCAAGGAAAAATTAAACTGAGCAGCTAATAACTTCCTAAGTCAAATAATTGGCAAACTAGTCGAAAGGCTGGGACGCAAAGCCATGGGTCTAAGGTTTAAAAACTATGATTGCCTGGCTGCTGGTTTACACCGTTAAAACACTACGCCTAGTAAACCGTAGTGTTTTTTTTATTTTAAGTTAAGGTGAAGACAAAAAAGGAGATGCTCTTCAGATTATGCATTTAAAGTTTAAGCTTTCCAACAACTTCAAGGTTTTTTTTACCGTCCTGGTTGTTTTGGCAACGACTCTTATTTTTGTTGTTCAGACTACAGTCACTTACTACCAATATAAGTCTAAACTTACGGATCAAATTGAAAAGACATTACTGGCCAAAGCGCAAGATGAGGCAGACAAATTAGAAATGAAATTAATAAATTCAGCAAATATAGGAACTTTTGTTGCACGAAGTTTAGAATCTAATACTAAAATGGATATGAATGTGCTTTTACCCATCCTAAAAAAACAAATTGAAGGTAATAACATGGTCTTAGGAGGAGGGGTATGGTTTGCTCCTTATGAATATGAAAAAACCCAAAAATATTATGGCCCATACCTAACTCGGAGTGATAATGAAGTCAATTTAACTTGGGACTATAGTAATGAAGCATATGACTATTTTAAATACGATTGGTATAAAAAAGCTTTCAATACTTCGGAACAAACTATTTGGAGCGAGCCCTTTTTAGATACGGTCAGCAATACTTATATGATTACCACATCTGTGGCCATTCATAAAAACAATCAGCCCATAGGGGTAGCCACTGCGGACTTAAATTTAAATGCTCTTAAAAGCTATGTGGAAAAAATAAAAGTTGGTCAAAAAGGTTATGCTTTTCTGGTTACTGGTGATGGTTATTATTTAGGATACAAGGACAGTAAAAAGGATTTAAAGGTTAAAATTAGCGAAGAAAAGGATAAAATTATTAGTGAAGTAGGCAAAAAAATTCTAGCCGGTAAGACCTCGAATTTGGTGAAAGATAATCATCAAGGTAAAAAAATACTAGCCTTCGCGCCCATTGGAGAAACTAATCTCAAAATTGTCCTTGTTTTTTATCAGGATGAAATAAATAAAGATATTCGTAGTTCACTGGTACAAAATATTTTAACATTATTAGTATCACTAGCCATATTTATTGTTATAGTGTATATGCTAATCAACAAAAAAGTTGGTAAACCACTCCAAAGTTTAGCTCAACAAGCGAAAAGAATTGCCGGCGGCGATTTAAGGGATAATGATGAATTGCGTCAATATCATGGTTCAAATGATGAAATAGGAATCTTATGTAACTCTTTTGAAGAGATGTCGACAAAATTTAGAAGTTTGATTGAAGAGATCCGAAAAACAGGCTTAACCCTGGTTACTTCATCTAAAGATATTTCAACTGCTATTGAATACTCAAGCCAAAATTTTGAGCAAATAACTCAGACGGTTAATGAACTAGCCACAGGAGCATCAGATCAGTCGAACTCAGCCCAAGATGGCAATCAAAAGTTAATGGACGTTTTAGATAATCTAGCACGGATAAATGAAAATGTAAAAACAACTGAAAATTTAGCTTCCAAAACCAAGGGGATAGCACTGCAAGGAAACGAGATTATTAGTAATCAGAAGTCAATTATGCAGCAAAGTAAAGAATCAATGATAAATACAACTAATACAGTGAAAGACCTAGCAGCTTTTTCCCAGGAAATTGGTAATATTGTCAATGTTATTAAAGGTATAGCTGATCAGACTAACTTATTAGCCTTAAACGCAGCAATTGAAGCTGCAAGAGCCGGTGAACAGGGAAAAGGATTTGCTGTTGTCTCCGAAGAGGTTAGAAAGTTATCGGAACAATCAAGTAATGCTACCCAACAAATAAATGGCCTAATTAAAGAAGTACAGTCCAGGATTAATGTTATTGTAATTAATATTGAACAAAATAATGAAATTGCTCTTAAACAAGAAACAAATACGGAACAAACAGTAACAGCTTTCAATCAAATATTAGAATCAATTGAGAAGGTAAACGATCATATAGTTGACTTTACAGAAAAAATAAATGATTTGACGAACCACTCCAAGGATGTAGGACATAAGATTGAAACAATTGCCACTATTTCCGAGGAAAGCGCTGCAGGAACAGAGGAAGTTGCAGCATCGGTCCAAGAACAAAATGCTACTATGCAGGAAATACTTTCCAATGCAGAAAACTTAATTACGTTGGCCAATAATCTAGAGGCTAAGATTAATATATTTAAATGCTGAAATGTAAGTGCTAAACAAGAAAAGGCTTAGGTTATCCCCAAGCCTTTTCTTTTAGCTGCCTGCTCTTTAATGCTTGTTTTTCTACAATTAATGACAGGATTTGTAGATTTGCAATGGAGTAATTTAGTATTATTATATATAAAGACATATTAAATATTCTAAAAATTTTAAATAATTCCGCAAATCTTTTCTAGTTATATGTCCCTTCCAAATGCTGGATAGGTTTAGAAGACATTATCCTAAATCTATCTAGCCTTCCTTTTAATATGGCTAATTCAGTCAAAGTACCTATTATTTCATAGGAGCAGGATATACATAACCAGAAATCATATGATCATGCCCGTCGTCTATACTAGTTCTAAAAGAAGCATAGTGAGTATGTTGGCCATTAGGTAGAGGAATAGCAGGTCCAGTTACTGCTTTATAAGTGTGATAATGTCCATCTTCGAAAGTCGTTGCTCCTTCAATTTCGTGAACATGCGATGTAACTCTTTGGATAGGTTCGCTTGTAACTCCCGGGTGAAGATGGGAATGCCCATCATTACAGGTAGTTAGGCCAGAGTGATCATGGATGTGCCTATTATCATTATTCATAAGATAACCTCCTAAGGTAAAATGTTTCTAAATTACCTTATGCTGGTTAGATTAATGATGCAACTTGTCTATGCAATATATAAATATTTAAGGCAAGCATTTAGCTTGCCATTTTTATTAATGATTGTTATTGTTACAACAAACCAACAAAATTAAGATTATAAAAACTAAAAAATCGGTACCGCCATTAAAAATACCGCCAAAAATACCGTCGTTATTGGAATTGGCCATTTCAGTCCCTCCTTTGATAAATATATTTTATCTAACACTCTATATACAGTATGAAATAGTAATGGAATTTGTTAATGTTAAAAGGAGGGCAGTCCTTATTTTTTCATTGTTCCGTTGTTATCACTTTGATTTTTATTTTTGCTTTGCATTTCCGAGGCAGATTTAATTACGTAATTTATAACTATGGTAGTTGGTTTTACTGCTAAATTTTTTCTAGCAGAGCCACAACATGAGCAAGCCATTATTCACCCCCCTTTCAATTGTTTAACATATAATATGAATATGTTTCCAAAACGTTAAACGAAAGGTAAAGGAAAAGTTAAGGCGGGCATTTTGCCCGCCATTTTTTTAATAATTGTTATTGTTACAACAAACCAACAAAATTAAGATTATAAAAACTAAAAAATCGGTACCGCCATTAAAAATATCACCAAAAATACTATTGTTATTAGAATTGCCCATGTTACTTCCTCCTCCAATATCGTTGAATTTTAATACCTAACATAAAATATTAAAAGAAAGTTGCAATTGTTAATGGAAAATTAATAAAGTAGCTGGTGCGGCTAAAAAATGAATACCAATTAGCAACAAGGATCTATCAAGATATGAAAGATTCTCAGATGGGTTACGCTAGAAGCTATGATACTATTAAGCGCTATGTGGCTGCCATTAGAAAAGCTACGCCAAAAGCATATATGGTCCTGCATTCACTTCATGAAGCTCAAGTACAACTGGGAACTTTTTTACTCATTTCAACTAAATCATTTTTTTATTCCACTAATTATTAAAGCCACATTTGTGGCTGCTTTTTTATTAACTTAAAATTTATTATTTCTATTATCTGTAACTGGATTTATTTTACTGTATATTATCAAATATATAGTTCAGAATATTAATGTTCTTAAATTTATGTATGGAGGTAAAAGGATGAGAAATCTTGCCGATAGTGAAATATTATCTCTTACTGGCTTATTAAAAATGGAAAAAGATGGTTTGATAATGGCTAAAGCCCTCCAATCCATTATAAGCAACGAGGACTTAAAGAGAGAGGCAGAAGCTGGTATATTAGCAACAGAGGGAAGAATAAAGGGTATACAGCAATTTATTAATGAGAACAAAGTTACAGATATACAGGAGGTGCATTAAGATGTCAATGTTCATGAAAAATGTAATAAAAGAAAGTCAAGGTCTTGATGATGAGGTTATTGCAAATAATATGCTTGCATCTGCAAAAGTTGCTGCTAATGCATATCTTAATGCGGCAATGATATGTGCAACTCCTGAGCTAAGGGCTATGTATTCTGCAAGTCTAAACCAGATCATGGCCGGTCAAACAGCAGTTATGGAATTAGCGGTAAGAGAAGGTTGGGAAAATCCATATATGACAACAGCACAACAATTATCGGATACTTATAGTAAATCTCAAACAGTTGTTGAATCTAGATAATAATAAATATTAACTAGTATTTTCAAGCCGCCAATAAAGGCGGCTTATTTTGTGCGCCTAGCATGGGCGCTTGCTCGTCGGTGAAAGTCCGATACGGGGGTTGATAGTGCCAACCGTTAGCCTAAGACAAGGGTGTCCATCGCGAGGTGGAATCTG